>NZ_JBHMEC010000010.1:0-141518 GCF_042430665.1 Roseovarius ramblicola
TTCGTCGAAGATCAGCAGACTGCAAATCGTAGCTTATGTCAGTGTCCGAATTTCGGGGGGTAGCTCAATCCGGATGTCGGTCGGGTAGTGCTTGTCAGATGCCGATTAGGCTGCGATCATTTTTCCCGTGGGAGCGATTTTGCATCACGCGAAGTCGACGCGCTCCCACCCATCCAACCTCAAGAAAAGGTGGGAACCGGTCGGCGCTTACCGAAATTGTCAAGAAGCGACCCTATAAACCCGCGAGATTTGTTTTTTGGCGATTACAGCGCCCGGCTATGTCACCCCGTGATAGCGCATGGCCTTCCAGACGGCGCTGCAGGCTTGTGTCCAAGTTGCTCCACATCTTTCTTTAACCTCACAAGCGATCTCTCTCCGACGCGCCAAAACGTATCTCGGGCCGAGCTCGCGGGCGTAGTGAGCCACTAATTCCTCCGCCAGAACTCGTGCTGCGGACAGCCGGGGAGATCTTTGTTTCTGCCAAGGGAACGGGCCAGATAAATCGTAGGCCAGTTGGTGCCCAGTTTCATCTCGCCCCGCCCGCCAACTTTGCCTGGCAATGATAGTGCCCCAGGGGATGGTGTAAGAACGCTGACCTTGGGGCAGGCGCGGGGTCTGATCAGGACGCCACAGCGGGCGGCGTGACGTTGAGATCGTTGGTCACGCGCGCGGGGGTCCATGGCTCATGTATTTGCGCGCCACGATCCATTCGTCACTGGCTTCGAGCATGATCGCCCCGACAAGCCGGATGATGGCGTCATCGTTGGGAAAGACGGCTGCCACATCGGTGCGCCGCCTGGCCTCGCGGTTTACCCTCTCCGGCGGGTTGATCGAGGCGGTCTGGATCCACTGCTCGCGTGGGTCGCCGCCTTCGCGTACCCGAAAGGCCGCTGAACTGATCGCGCCAGCGCCGACACGTCGGGATGGCGCGTTTCGCCACTGAGACGTGCCATCGGTCAAGCCGTCGCCGAATTCCTGACCGGTGCGTCGGGACGCTTGTAGAGCAGGTCGACTCCACGGTCGCGGCTATCCTTGCCCTCTTGCCATATGCATTCTTGATCGAGCCCATAGCCTAAGTTATCAGCTTGTTTCGCAACCTATTATTCTGAACCAATGGTAGATGTCGCGCCGGTGGATGCGTCGATGATCCGCGCGGCCATCTCCCCCGCGATCTGCGCCGCGTCCGACATGCCGCGCACATGCGCCGTGGCGATGGCGCCCTCCTTGAGCAGTGCCAGTTGCTCGGCAAGCCTTGCCGGATCGGACGCGCCGGCCTCCGAACACAGCCGCTTCAGATACTCAACGATGCTGCGCTTGTGCTCGGCGGCCGCGCGGTGCGCGGGATGATCTTGATCGCCGAATTCGCCGGCGGCGTTGATGAAGGCGCAGCCGTTGAACCCCATCCCCTTGAATGCCCGTCCCTGGAACCAGACCTCCAATGCGTCAAACATCGCCAAAAGCCTCTCACGCGGGTCGTTTGAGGCTTTTTCCATCTCTCCCATCAGCCAGTTCCGGAACTGTTCGTCGCGCCGGTGCAGCACGGCGACAATCAGCTCTTCCTTTGACCGAAAGTGCTTGTAGAGGGTCATTTTCGCGACACCGGATTCGGCCAGGATCTTGTCAATCCCGGTCGCGGTGAAGCCGCCCGCGTAAAAAAGTTTCAAAGCGGCATCCACCAGGTCGTCGCGACGGGATTTTGCCATATTCCATAATCCAATCAGACAGTTCTGTATACATATCTCAGGGGCGCCTCGCTTTTTCAAGGGGTAAGATGCAATCCCCCAAGGAGAATTTCACGATTGCCTCTTGTATATAGACAGATCGGTCTGTATATATGCTGTCCATTCGCAGCAACCAGAGTGAGACAAACCCATGACCCGTATCGCACTTCCCTCTTCGATCGAATCCTCGCCGACTGCGGCACAGCCGCTTCTTGAGGCCGTGAAGAAAATGCTCGGCAGCGTGCCGAACCTGTTCCGCATCACCGCGAACAGTCCCGCCGCGCTCGAAGGCTATCTCGGCCTCAACGGCGCGCTCGCCAAGGGCAGTCTCGATGCTCCGACCCGCGAGCGCATCGCGCTTGCCGTCGCCCAGATCAACGGGTGCCAATACTGCCTCGCGGCGCACACCTATCTGGGCTCCAACGTGGCCAAGCTCGGCGACGCGGAAATCGCCGCGAACCGCGCCGGCAAATCCAACGATGCCAGGGCCGACGCGGCTGTGCGCTTCGCCGTCAAACTCGTCAGCGAACGTGGCCATGTCGGTGACGCGGATATCGCAGCGCTCAGGAGCGCCGGATATTCGGAGGCGGAGATCGTGGAGATCGTGTCCCATGTCGCGCTCAACACGCTGACCAACTACATCAATTCGGCGCTCGACACGCCGATCGACTTCCCGGTGGTCAGCGCCAGGGTGGCCTGATCCCGGCGGCGCCCCGGCATCCCCCACGCGGATCGCTCCCTGTCCCGGCCGGGGCGCCAGAATTTCACCCCACAGGAGGTCGCCCGATGACACGCCCCCCGCTGCCGCCCTTTGACGAGTCCGCCGCCATCACCAAGGTCCGCATGGCCGAGGATGGCTGGAACAGCCGCGACCCGGCAAAGGTCTCGCTCGCCTATACGCCCGACTGCCAGTGGCGGAACCGGGCCGAGATCTTTCAGGGACGCGACCGGATTGTCGCGTTTCTCACCCGCAAATGGGCGCGAGAGCTGGAATACCGGCTCATCAAGGAACTTTGGGCCGCCCACGGCAACCGCATCGCCGTGCGGTTCGCCTATGAATACCGCGACGACAGCGGCGCGTGGTTCCGCGCCTATGGCAACGAGAACTGGGAATTCGCCGAAAACGGTCTGATGCGCCAGCGCATCGCCTCGATCAACGACCTGCCGATCACCGAGGATCAGCGCCTGTTTCACTGGCCGCTCGGGCGTCGCCCGGACGATCATGCCGGCCTGTCGGCCCTTGGCCTCTAAGGAGTGACGCCATGCCTCTCGGAGTTGCCGATATCGCCTTTACCCCGACCGTGCGTGCCGAGCAGGAGCGTCTTGGCTCCGCCGCGCTCTACGCGAGTGCCATGTCGCCCGACCGCGATGGCGGGCGCACCCTGACCGAGCGCGAGGCCACCTTCCTCGAGGCCCGCGACGGGGTGTTTCAGGCCACCGTTTCCGAAACCGGCTGGCCCTACGTCCAGTTCCGTGGCGGCGCGCCCGGGTTTCTCCGGGTGATCGACCCGCAGACCGTCGCCTATGCCGATTACCGCGGCAACCGGCAATACATCAGCACCGGCAACCTGCGCACCAATCCCCGCATCGCGATCATCGCGGTCGACTATCCGGCGCGCAAGCGGCTCAAGCTGTGGGGTGAGGTTGAAATCTCCGAAGATGCCAGGATCATCGAGTTGCTGTCATCTGCGGATGCCCCGCCCGCCGAGCGCGCCATCGTCATCCGGGTCGCGGCCTATGACTGGAACTGCCCCCGGCACATCCCGGTGCGCCGCACCGATGCCGAGCATGACGACGAGATTGCCCGGCTTCAGGCCCGTATCGACGCATTGGAAGACACACTGACCAAGGCCGGGATTTCCCCGGCCTGACTGGAAGGATCAAACCCAAGGGCGCAAGCCCGATATTCAAGCCAGAAAATGGAACATTGACATGAAAGACAGGAATTCGCTTCTCATCTCCGCCTTGGCCGTGGCGATCACCGTCGGCAACCTTGCAATTCCCGCAACCATGCCTGCCGCCGGGCGTGCCCACGCACAGTTGGCGGCCAAGGCCGCACCTGACCATCGCGAGCCGGGCAGCGCCTCCGCCTGCGCCCGTGCGCTCACCGACCTTCCGGCCGACTGAAGCCATTTCCGGCGCGGCCCAGGCGGCGTCGATCCCGAAGGAAAGCGGACATCCCTCCCACTTGCACGCGGCGTGACCGAAGGCCGCGAACAGGTGACCTGCGTCTCCTGATGCGATCGGAGAGGTCCCGCCAACCCGGCAACGCGGCAAGGACGCCGCGCTGTCCTACCCCCCCCCGAAGAGGAGACTGACCATGACACACCACCATGACCACGATCACGAATGTGGCTGCGGGATCGCGCCCGAATACGTCGATCTTGCGCGCCGACGGGTGATTGCCGGTGCTGCGGCCGGGGCCGCTGCCGGGGCCGCGGCCCTCACCGCCGGCGCCGCCACGGCAGCCACCGACGAGGCCCGCGCCCATTACGCCGATCCCGAGACCCCCGGCCTGCCGCAGATCGACATGGAGATCGACCCCGGCCGCACCGCGCTCGTCGTCACCGACCCGCAGATCGACTTTCTGTCCGAGGATGGCGTCACCTGGGGCGTCGTCGGCGAAAGCGTGACCGAGCAGGGCACGGTGGACAATATCGAGCGCCTCTTCGCCGCCGCCAAGGCCGCCGGTATGCCGGTCTTCATCTCGCCCCACTACTACTACCCGCACGACCATGACTGGCACTTCGAGGGCACGCTGGAAAAAACCATGCATTCGATCGGCATGTTCGACCGTCTCGGGCCGCTCAACCTCGACAATTTCCAGGGCTCCGGCGCCGACTGGATGCCGCAGTACAAGAAATACATCGAGGACGGCGAAACCATCGTCTGTTCGCCCCACAAGGTCTACAGCCCCGCGCAGAACGACCTGAACCTGCAGATGCGCAAGCGCGGCATCGACAAGGTCATCCTCGCGGGCATGTCCGCCAACCTCTGCACCCAGGCGCATCTCTACGAGTTGCTGGAGCTTGGCTACGAAGTGGCCGTCGTCCGTGATGCCACGGCAGGGGCCAAGGTGCCCGAGGGCGACGGTTATCTCGCCGCCATCATCAATTTCCGCATGGTCGCCAACGGCGTTTGGTGGACGGACGACGCCGTGAAACGCATCGCCGCCGCGGGCTGAGCTTTCTTCCCCATACCCAAAGATACAATCAACCCTGAAGGAGATTTCCAATGAAACCCCAACTCATCAAGGACATCGCGAACTGGGCAACCATCCTCACGGTCGCCTCGGCGGCCACGCTCACCCTTGCGACATGGGCTAATGCCGCCGACGAATACAACGTCGTCAACGGCCACACCCTTGCGGGGCAGCCGCTGGGCCTGCACGGGGTCGACCCGGTGTCGATGTTCGGCGACCGGGGGCCGTTGACCGGCGACGCCTCGCTCACCGCGAGCCATGACGGCATCGGCTACTACTTCGCCTCTGCGGCGGCAAAGCAGGCGTTCGAAGCGAACCCGACGAGCTACCTGCCCCAATTCGGCGGCTTCTGCGCCTTCGGCGTCTTCGTCGGAAAGAAGCTCGATGGCGATGTCCGCTATGCCGATATCGTCGAGGGGAAGCTCTATCTCTTCGTGACCGCCGCGATCCTGGAGAAATACCGCGAAGACCCGGAGGCGGTTATCGCAGGCGCCTACGCCAAGTGGCCTGGTATCGTGAATATGCCTGTGAGCGATCTCTGATCCGGATAACAGGCAAGTGTGGCGGCCCGGGCGCGTGCTCGGGCCGCCCTTCAGGTTTCCGGGATCAACGTATTCGGTCCCGGCATCCGATTGATCCGGTCGCTGGATGAGGAGTGTCTCGACGCGCCGGCATGGAGAATAGCCGCGATACGCGGGAATGGCCGAAATCCTGGACTTCCAAGGTTGACCTGTATCATCGCACGCAGCGGGTAATTCGCCTAAGCACCATGTGCAACGTCACACGCCCGTTCGACAGGGAGAGGTCCGATGTATGGATACCCGGCTGCCATACGGCCTCGGGGAATCCCGTCCCGTTCAGCAGGCCCTTTCCTTGCGATTACGTTCCTGATCACATGGGGGGTGATCGGGCTCTACGTCGCTCTGCCGGAGCACGCCGCAGCGTGGTTCGGCAAGATCAGCGGGACGCATCCGCTGTTCTTCCTTGCGACCTGGGCACCTGCGATTGCCGCGTTCGTCGTGGTTCTCCGGCATGGTGGCATCAAGGGGCTCCGACGCTTCCTGGCGCGGCTTCTGCTCTGGCGCAGCACGGCAGGCTGGACCGCGTTCATCCTTGTCGGTCTGCCGCTGGTATTCGTCGCAGGATCGCTGATCAAGGGCGGCCCGGTCCTGGCACCGCTGCCGCCAGAAGGCGTGCGGCCGGTGCTGGCCGTGATGGTCATGATGCTGTTGCTCGGACCCATTGAGGAATTCGGATGGCGCGGGGTCTTGCAACCGCTGCTTCAACGCCACATGGCACCGATTTGGGCCGGTTTGCTGATCGGTGCCACCTGGGGTTTCTGGCATCTTCCCGCCTTCTACCTTGCAGGAACGGTCTTCGTCGGCTGGAGTTTCCTGCCCTTTTTCTTTGGCAATGTGGTGCTGGCGGTTCTGGTGACACCGGTTTTCAACCGCACCGGTGGCAGTTTGCTTTGGCCGATGCTGTTCCACTGGCAACTGATCAACCCGTTCTGGCCCGACGCCCAGCCCTTGGACACATGGATCCTCGCCGGTGTCGCTGTGGTCGTCGTCTTGTGGAATCGCAAGACAATGTTCACCCGCGACGGTGCCGTCACCGAGATCGTCGCCGTCCCGTCGCGCGGCCCGCAGCAGGCAGCGGGCTGAGCGCTATGGGGTCGGCGCTGGCACAGCTTGCCGCGGTCCTGTCGCTTGCGGTTGCAGATCCGGCATTGGCGGATGGCAAGACGAGTCTGCCAACCCGGCCATGGAATGGACTGGCGGCGGACTCGCGTCCACCTCGTCCGGTCTCGCGCGCCGGGGGCATGCACTATTCGCCGGCAAGGCGATAAAGGCGCCGCATCCCGACAGGCTGCTCGACGGTGTGCCGGTGTCGCCGGCTATGCCCGACACCCTCTGCGGTGCGGGAGTCGCGAGCTACGCCCGGACGCCGCCCGGTCCGGTCTGCGGTCACGGCGGCTGGATCCCGGCCTATGTGTCGAACGTGACCGCATCGCCTATCGACATCATCGCGTCCATCCGCGCCTTGGCCACGCCCATTGCCCCGTCATGGAGCCAGGTGTCGCGGCTGTGCGACGAGATCGACGAACGGGCGCGGGCGTTCCCGAGCCGCCGCCCCGAAGGCTCGGTGCCGGCTGGCAACGCTGCCCCGTGGATTTCCGGCGCGACCTGCCGGCCCGCGTGAGAAAACCGGACAAGCCCTTACATGCCGGTGGATAGGCTGACCGCCATGTACACCGGGACCGACGCGGCGACGAAGATCGCCGCACAGTGATCCGGCACCACGTCAAGGGACACGATCACAAACCGTGACACCAGACAGAGAGCACGCGCGCCCTTGACGGTGCCGTCGTGAGGACTGCCCAAACCCCGGTCGGCCCTCACCCCGGCAGCCGGCGGCGGCCCTCCCACCGCGCGCCCCTTTAACCCCCCTGTCGCGCCAATCCCCACCGACGGAATACCGACAGGATACCGACGCGATACAGCCCGTAAAATTCCCGTGATTTCCGCGCTTTAACCCTGATTCGCCGCCCTCCGCCAGAATCCGACACGGTCATGTCGAAAACGCGCTGGTCTTCCGGGCGGCACCTGCGATGCTGGCGACACCATGCGCCTGCTCGTCTCCTTCGCCGCCCTGTTCCTCTCGGTCGTCCTGCTGCAGCTTTCCAACGGCGGCGTCGGCCCGCTGGATGCGCTCTCGGGGCTGGCGCTCGACTACACCACCGCGCAGATCGGCCTGCTGGGCTCGGCGCATTTTTTCGGTTTCTTTCTGGGGTGTTGGTGGGCACCGCGCCTGATGGGGACGGTCGGGCACAGCCGCGCCTTCGCCGCCTTCACCGCCGCCGGGGCCATCGGCCTCCTGGGCCACATGATGGTCACCGACCCCTACGCCTGGGCGATCATGCGGGTGGCCTCGGGCCTCTGCGTCGCCGGGTGCTACACGGTGATCGAGGCATGGCTTCAGGCCAAGGTCACCAACGCCACGCGCGGGCGCACCATGGGCATCTACCGGGTGGTCGACATGGGCGCGTCTCTGGCCGCCCAACTGCTCATCTCGGTACTGCCACCTGCCACGTATTTTTCCTATAATCTCATGGCCTTGCTGTGTTGCGCGGCGCTCCTTCCGCTGACCCTGTCGCGCCTGCGCCAGCCCGAAACCCCGGCCGCCCCGCGGCTGCGCCCGATGCTGCTGCTGGCCCGCTCGCCGCTGGCCACGGCGGGGGTGCTGGTGGCCGCCCTGTCGTCGGCCTCGTTCCGCATGGTGGGCCCCCTCTACGGCCAGCAGGTCGGCCTTGCCGTGGACCAGATCGCCGGGTTCCTCGCGGTGTTCGTGCTTGGGGGGGCCGTGGCGCAATACCCGGTGGGGTGGCTGGCGGACCGGTATGACCGGCGCTGGGTTCTGATCGGGCTGTCGGTGGCCGCGATCGTCTCCAGTATCACCACCGCGATGACCCATGATCTGAGCACCCCCGGCATCCTCGCGACGGCGTTCTTCTTCGGCCTCACGACCTTCCCGATCTACTCGGTCTGCGCAGCCCATGCCCATGATTTCGCTGACAGTTCCGAGCGGGTCGAGCTCTCGGCGGCGCTGATGTTCTTCTTTGCCGCGGGCGCGATGGCGGCCCCGCTCATGGCCTCGGCGCTGATCGACCTGTTCGGGCCCGGCGCGATGTTCGCGATGATCGCGGCGGGCCATGCCGGGCTGGTGCTCTTCGGCCTCCTGCGGATGCGCGCGCGGCCCGCGGCAGCGGCGCGCACGCGCTATGTCTGGGCCCCGCGCACCTCGTTCCTGATCGGGCGGCTGACCGGGCGCAGCCGGGACCGCAACGACACGGGTAACGGGGCGTGAGGGCACCGGGGAGGCGGATGGCCGCCTACGCCCGCTGCATCCGTACCGGGATTTCCCGTGCCAGCCGGATCAGGTGCGCCATGTAGGGCTTGTCGGCATCGGCCTCGCGGATCGCGGCATAGAGCCGCTTGGTCTTGCCCTCCGCCGTCAGCGGGCGGGTGACGTAATCGGCACTGGTGCGCAATTCGCGCACCACCCAGTCGGGCAGCACCGCCACCCCGCGATTGGACGCCACCAGTAGCAGGATCACCGCCGTCAGCTCCACCTGCCGCACGCTGCGCGGCTCGACCCGCGCGGGCGTCAGCAACTCGGTGAACACGTCGAGCCGCGAGCGGTCCACCGGGTAGGTGATGAGCACCTCTCCCGCGAAATCGGCGGCCTCGACATAGGACTTCTGCGCCAGCGGGTGCTGCGAGGACGCCACGAAAACCGGCTCGTAGTCGAAGAGCGGCTTGAACGCGATCCCCGGCAGGTCCTCGGGGTCCGAGGAGACCACGAGATCCACCTCCTCCTTCTGCAGCGCGGGCAGCGCATCAAAGGCGAGACCGGGCCGGATATCCACGTCCACATCGCCCCAGTTCTGGCGAAAACGTTCGAGTACCGGGAACAGCCATTCGAAACAGGCATGGCATTCGATGGCGATGTGCATGCGCCCCGCGCTGCCCTCGCGCAGACCCTCGAACTCGTGCTCCAGCGCCTCGATCTCGGGCAGGATCTTCTCGGCAAGACGCAGCAGGCGCTGGCCCGCCGCCGACAGGCGCAAGGGCTTGGAGCGGCGGACGAACAGCTCCACCCCCGCCTGGTCCTCCAGCCCCTTGATCTGGTGGCTGAGCGCCGATTGCGTGATGTGCAGCATCTCTGCCGCGCGCGCGAGGCCCCCCGCCTGATGAATCGCGCGGATCGTGCGGAGATGGCGGAACTCGATATGCATATATTAGCGCGCCTCATTCAAACCATGAATTTAATGAAGTTGTCTCACAATGCCGCGCCTGCAACAAGAGCCGGGACAGCCCTATTCCATGACAGGATCATCCCGATGACAGCACCGCGCATCTCCTTCGAGTTCTTCCCCCCCAAGACGCTCGAGGCGTCCTTCCGCCTGTGGGACACGATCCACACCCTCGCGCCGCTCGGGCCGCGCTTCGTCTCGGTCACCTACGGCGCGGGCGGCACCACCCGCGAATTGACGCGCGAGGCGGTGGGCACCCTGCACGGCGCCACCGGCCTCAACGTGGCCGCGCACCTGACCTGCGTCGATGCCAGCCGCGACGAGACACTGTCCATCGCCGACGAATTCGCCCGCGCGGGCGTGCGGGAAATCGTCGCCCTGCGCGGCGACCCGCCCAAGGGCGCGGCGGGCTTCACCCCCCATCCCGATGGTTTCGCCGACAGTTGCGAACTGATCTCGGCACTGGCCGACACCGGCAATTTTACAATCCGCGTCGGTGCCTATCCGGAAAAGCACCCCGAGGCGGCGGATGAGGCGGTGGATATCGACTGGCTCAAGCGCAAGTTCGACGCCGGGGCCACCGAGGCGATCACGCAGTTCTTCTTCGAGGCCGAGTCCTTCCTGCGGTTCCGCGACGCCTGCGCGGCGGCGGGGATCGACGCCCCGATCATCCCCGGTATCCTGCCCATCGAGAACTGGACCGGCGCGCGCAAATTCGCCACCGCCTGCGGCACGCGTATCCCCGCCTGGCTCGACGACGCCTTCGCCAAGGCGATCCGCGACGACCGCCACGACCTGCTGGCCACCGCCGTCGCCACCGAGCTGTGCAGCGACCTGATCGAGGAAGGCGTGGAGGACCTGCATTTCTATACGCTCAACCGGCCCGACCTCACCCGTGACGTCTGTCACGCGCTGGGCATCGCGCCGCGGGTGGAGCTTCGCGACGTGGCCTGAGCGGGGTCGGGTGCTTGCCTCGGCACGGGGCACGGCCTACCAAGGCCGCACCAGACCGGAGACCGCCATGCCCCGCATTCCTGCCACCTCTTCCGCCGACCTGCCCGATCGCGCGGCGCTCCTCACGCGTTCGGGGCTGGAATTCATCGAAGACATGATCGCGGGCCGCCTGCCGCCGCCGCCCATCGGCGAGACGCTGGGCTTTGCCGCGGTCGAGGCCACGCGCGGGGGCACGGTGTTTGCGGGTGCCGCGCGGCTCGGCGCGATGAACCCGATGGGCGGCGTGCATGGCGGCTGGTACGGGGCCATCCTCGACAGTTGCATGGGCTGCGCGGTGATGACCGAGCTGGCACGGGGCGAGATATACACCACGCTGGACTTCTCGGTGAACATCACCCGCGCGCTGCCCGAGGGCACGCCCGTGCGCGCCGTGGGCGAGGTGCAACACCGCGGCCGCAGTACCGCCGTGGCGCGCGGCGAATTGCGCGGGCGCGACGACGACCGGCTCTATGCCACCGGCACCACCACCTGTCTCGTGATGCGGCCCGGGTAGGGCCGGATGCGGCAATCCGGGGCATTCCGTCCGCTTCCGCGACCGCCCCGGCGCTACCTCTTGATCTCGAAACGCGCCGCGTCCTCCGGTGCCGCGTCGTGCACCGTCACCTCGCGCACCACCGCCGCGGGCGGGCCCGTGTGCAGCGCGGCAAGCATCGCATCGACCTCGGGTGCCGGGCCCTCGATATGCGCACGCACGGCCCCGTCCGGCTCGTTGCGAACCCAGCCCGACAGGCCGCGCCCCTGCGCCTCCACCTGCGTCCATGCGCGAAAGCTCACCCCCTGCACCCGGCCCCGCACTCGCACCCCGACCGCCTTGATCCCGGACATCCTATCCTACCTTTCCAGCACCACCACCCTAGCACGATCCACCTTGACCGGGCAGCACTTCCCGGCCATACGCCAAAGCCATGACACCGCTCTCTCACATCCGCAATTTCTCCATCGTGGCGCATATCGACCACGGCAAATCCACGCTGGCCGACCGGCTGATCCAGATGACCGACACGGTCGCCGAGCGGGACATGAAGGAGCAATTGCTCGACGCCATGGATATCGAGCGCGAGCGCGGCATCACCATCAAGGCCAACACCGTCCGCATCGACTATACCGCCGACGATGGCCAGCAATACGTGCTCAACCTGATCGACACGCCGGGCCATGTGGACTTCTCCTACGAGGTCAGCCGCTCGATGCGCGCGGTCGAGGGCTCGCTTCTGGTGGTGGACAGCACGCAGGGCGTCGAGGCGCAGACGCTGGCCAATGTCTACCAGGCGATCGACGCCGATCACGAGCTTGTCCCGGTGCTCAACAAGATCGACCTGCCCGCCTCGGATCTCGACCGCACCGCGCAGCAGATCGAGGAGGTGATCGGCATCGACGCCTCCGGCGCGATCCCCGTCTCGGCCAAGACCGGCGAGGGCATCCGCGAGACGCTTGAGGCGATCATCGCACACCTGCCACCACCCTCGGGCGACCGCGACGCGCCCTTGAAGGCGATGCTGGTGGACAGCAAATACGACCTCTATCTCGGCGTCGTGGTGCTCGTGCGGATCATGGACGGCGTCATGAAGAAGGGCGACCGCATCCGCATGATGCAGACCGGGGCCACCTACAATGTCGAGCGGATCGGAGTGTTTCGCCCCGCCATGACCGTGGTGGACGAATTGGGCCCGGGCGAGATCGGCTTCATCACCGCCTCGATCAAGCAGGTCCGCGACACTCGCGTGGGCGACACGATCACACATGAGAAACGCCAGTGCGCCAAGGCGCTGCCGGGGTTCAAGCCGTCGGTGCCGGTGGTGTTCTGCGGCCTCTTCCCGGTCGATTCCGCGCAGTTCGAGGATCTGCGAGACGCCATCGAGAAACTCGCCCTCAACGACGCC
The DNA here is from genome assembly GCF_042430665.1 of Roseovarius ramblicola. Lineage (NCBI taxonomy): Bacteria > Pseudomonadati > Pseudomonadota > Alphaproteobacteria > Rhodobacterales > Roseobacteraceae > Roseovarius > Roseovarius ramblicola. The sequence continues at coordinate 12,634 of NZ_JBHMEC010000010.1, forward strand.
TCCTTCAGCTACGAAATGGAAAGCTCCGCCGCGCTCGGATTCGGCTTCCGCTGCGGTTTCCTGGGGCTGTTGCACCTCGAGGTGATCCGCGACCGGATCGAGCGAGAGTATGACATCGAACTGATCACCACCGCGCCCTCGGTGGTCTATCACCTGTACATGAGGGACGGCGCGCGGATCGACCTGCACAACCCCGCCGACATGCCCGATCCCAGCCTCGTCGACCGGGTCGAGGAGCCGCGCATCAAGGCCACGATCCTGGTGCCCGACGAGTATCTCGGCGATGTGCTCAAGCTCTGCCAGGACCGGCGCGGGCTGCAGCTTGATCTCACCTATGCGGGCAGCCGCGCGATGGTGATCTATGACCTGCCGCTGAACGAGGTGGTGTTCGACTTCTACGACCGTCTGAAATCGGTGACCAAGGGCTATGCCTCGTTCGACTATGCTCTCGAAGGGTATCGCGAGGACAAGCTTGTCAAGATGCAGATCCTCGTCAATGACGAGCCGGTGGACGCACTCTCGATGATGGTCCACCGCGATCGCGCCGAGATGCGCGGGCGGGCGATGTGCGAGAAGCTCAAGGACCTGATCCCCCGCCACATGTTCAAGATCCCCATTCAGGCGGCCATCGGCGGCAAGGTGATCGCGCGCGAGACATTGTCGGCGCTGCGCAAGGACGTGACGGCGAAATGCTATGGCGGGGACGCGACGCGGAAGAAGAAACTGCTGGAAAAGCAGAAGGCGGGGAAAAAGAAGATGCGCCAGTTCGGGCGCGTGGAAATCCCGCAGGAGGCGTTCATTTCGGCGCTGAAGATGGATGGGTGAGCGCCGGGGCGCGTGATGTCACGGATGTCCAACACCCCGGAGGGCGGGCACCAACCCGCCATCACCCGGACCGGCATCGTAATTTGGTTGCCCCTACGCCCTTTCCCCGCCGCTGCATTGCGCCTATAGCCGTGGCAACCGCTCCCGTATCCCGGACCTATTGCCGATGACCTGCGCCCTTTGTTCCGCCGAGACCGACCTTGTCACCCATCCCGTGCCCGGCGGCCCCGAGGGGGCCAGCGCGCAGATCTGCGCCACCTGTGCCAGCCAGATCGAAGGCACGCCCGAGCCCGATCACTGGCGCGGCCTCGCCTCCTCGATGTGGTCCGAGGACCCGGCCACCCAGGTTCTCGCCGCGCGGATGCTGGCGCGCCTCGCCGAGCATGCCTGGGCCCGCGATCTGGCCAATCAGCTCTGGCTTGACGATGACGCCCGCGCCTGGGTCGAGAACCTGCCGGAAGACAGCGGCCACCGGGACAGCAACGGCGCACCGCTCGCACAGGGCGACACCGTCGTGCTGATCAAGGATTTGCCGGTCAAGGGAGCCAATTTCACCGCCAAGCGTGGCACGGCGGTGCGTGGCATCTCCCTGGTGGCCGACAATCCGGCCCATATCGAGGGACGTGTCGAGGGTCAGCGTATCGTGATCCTGACGGAGTTCGTCAAGAAACGCTGAAGCGGTGGGGCTGACGCCCCCTCACGCGCAACCAGGTATCGCCTCCGACGCCGCCGGGGCGGTACCCGGCCTGCGCCGCGCGTATCCGGTCAGGCCAGTCCCATGTCGCGGGCGAGCATGGCGGCGTGGGTGCGGTTGCGGGCACCGAGCTTGCGCGACAGGGTCTTGAGGTGGAGCTTGACCGTCACCTCCTGAATGTCGAGATCGCGGGCGATCTCCTTGTTCGACTTGCCGTCGGAGACGCCGGTCAGCACATCGCGCTCGCGCGCGGTGAGCGCGACATCCGCCTCCGCATCCTGGTCGGACTCGAGAAAGTCCTGCGGCGCGTAGATCTCTCCCCCGAGGATGCGGGACACGGCGGCGATCAGCGCGCGGGGCGCGAGCGTCTTGGGCAGGAAACCCGCCGCGCCGGCGCGGAGGGCGCGCCGCGCCACCCCGGGCGGGGCGGTGCCGGACAGGATCGCAACCGGACAGCGCACCTCGGCCTGCATCCGCGCGAGCCCGGCGAGTGCCTCCATCCCCGGCATCCGGTAATCGAGCAGCACGAGGTCAAAGCCGCGCGCGCCGCGCACCGCCTCGAGCGCGGCGTCGAAGCCGCCGGCCACCTCCACCTCGAAGCCCCCCTCGCTTTGCAGGTAGGCGGCGAGCGTGTCGCGCACGAGATCATGATCGTCGGCGAGCAGAACGCGGCTCATTGCAACTCCGGTTAATGGGTGTCTGTCGGGTCGGGTGATCATCTGATATGCATCGATAGTCTAATCCGCAGGGAATGGAATGACAAATGCGTGATCACGCATGGCCCGCACCCGCCCGTGCCCGTCTCAAAAGCATAGGGGGGCTGGGCATGCGCCGAAAAGTGCCGACACTGGAGGCGCAGAAACGGGGAGGGACCATGCCGCACCGCATCGTCGCGATCATCAAGGTCGTCCGTGCGCTCGGGCTGTGCCTGGCGGCGGTGCTGGCCGCCCCCGGCCCGGCGGCCCAGGCACGGGACGCGGCGCGGCTGGTCATCCTCGCGGCGGACGGCACGCAGCTTGCAGCGCTGGACCGCGCGGCTCTGGCGGCGCTGCCGCAGACCGAGTTCACCACCCGCACGATCTGGACCGAGGGCCCGCAGCATTTCCTGGGCGTGTCGCTGGCAGAGCTTCTGGCGCGGCACGATCTTGGCGCGGTGCGGCTCGACCTCGTGGCGCTGAATGACTACACCGTGTCATTGCCCGCCCGGGCCATCGGCCCGGTCTATCCGGTGATCGCGCATACCCGCAACGGCGAACCGATGAGCCTGCGCGACAAGGGGCCGTTCTGGCTGCTGTGGAATTTCGACAGCAATCCCGATTTCCGTCGCGAGACGGTCTATACGCGCAGCATCTGGCAGCTTGACCGGATCACCGTGTACCCGGCGGCGGAGTGAGGCTGAGGTCGCGGATGACGGGCTCCGGGGATCACCGCCTCTCGGCACGCGAGCGGCTGGTGCTGGTGCTGCTGGCGGTGTTCGCCATCGCCTGCATGATCGCGGCGGTGGTCATCACCGCACAGGTGACCGCGCGGATCGGTGCCTATGGCACGGCGCGCGACGACAACCTGCAATGGACCATTTCGCAGATCGAGGTGGATCAGCTCAAGTTCCGGCTGGCGCTCGACGATCTCGACGCCGCCGACCCGCCGTCGCTCGATGCCGTCCGGCGGCGCTTCGATCTGCTCTACAGCCGCGCCACCACCCTGCGCAGCGCCCCTGCCTATCGCGACGCGCTGGCGCGCTCGGACGCGGCGGGCGAGGTGGCGCGGGTCATCGCGATCCTCGACGAGATGATTCCGGTGATCGACGGCAGCGACCCGGCGCTGGTAGCGGCGCGCGGCACGCTGGGTGCGCAGGCGGCGCGGATGACCCTGCCGATCCGCCGGATCGCCACCGCCGCCCTGACCATTGACGCGCGCCGTTCGGATGCCGAACGCACGCAACTGACGACGCAGATCGTGACCCTCACGGCGCTGAGCGCGATGATGTTCGTGGCGCTTTTCCTGCTGCTTGTGCTGGTGTGGCGGCTCTATCGCGGGCGGCTCAAGGCCGAGGCGGCGATGGCGGCGGCGCGCGAGGAAACGCTGGCCGCCGAGCAGGCGCGCGCGCGGTTCCTCGGCATGACGAGCCACGAAATGCGCACCCCTCTGAGCGGCCTGCTGGGTGCGCTGGAATTGCTGGAGGACAGCGATCTGGACCCCGGTCAGCGCCACCACGCGCGCCTCATGCGGATGAGCGGCGAGGCGCTGCGCAGCCATATCGACGAGGCGCTGGGCGGGCTCGACCCGCGCGGGGACGCGCCGGTGCTGCGCCCGGCGCCGTTCGATCTTGACGCGCTGCTGGCCGATCTGGTGGCCGGGCAGCGGATCGCCGCCCGTGCGCGCGACAACACGCTGCGGCTCGACCCCGAACAGCCGCGGCTGGGCATGGTCGTCGGCGATGCGCGGCGGCTGGGGCAGGTGGTGCTCAACCTCGTGGCCAATGCCGTCAAGTTCACCCGCGACGGCACCATCACATTGTCGGCGCGGCGTGCAGCGGGAGCCGAGGTGACCCTGGCGGTGCGCGACACCGGCATCGGCATCGACGAGGCCGCGCAGCCCGCGATCTTCGAGGATTTCATCCGCCTGTCCGACAGCGCCGAACCGGAGAACGAGGAGGCGAGGGGCACCGGGCTCGGCCTCGGCATCGTGCGGCGGATCGTGACCGCGATGGGTGGGCGCATCGAGGTCGAGAGCCGGCCCGGCGCAGGCAGCACCTTTACCGTGCATGTGCCCCTGCCCCCGGTCGCAAGAGAAGACGCGGAGACGGAGACGGGCCCGCCCTCGCCGCCCTCGCCACTGCGTGTCCTGCTGGTCGAGGATACGCCGGCAAGCCGCACCGTGACCTCGGCGATGCTGGAACGGGACGGGCATGCGGTGGTGCAGGCCGGTGACGGGATCGAGGGCGTGCGCGCCGCCGGGGAGGCCCCGTTCGATCTGATCCTGATGGATGTGGACATGCCCCGGCTTGACGGAGTCGAGGCGACCCGGCGCATCCGCGACGGGGCCGGACCGAACGCGCAAACGCGTATCGTCGCGCTGACCGCCTATCACGGCGAGAGCACGGTGGCGCGGCTGCGCGACGCCGGGGCGGATGCCGTCGAGGTCAAGCCGCTGTCGCGCACCGCGCTGCGTCACCTGCTGGCGCAGGGAGCGCAGGGTTGCATCCTTGTGGATTCGGGCCATATCGCCGACATGCACGCCGCCCTACCGACGACCCGGATGACACAGACGATGGCGGAATTCGAGTGCGAGGCCGAGGCGCTGCTGGCCGCACTCGAAGCGGACACGCCGCGCGATCTGGCCGGACGCATCCATCGGCTCGCCGGGACCGCCGGAGCCTGTGGCGCCACGGCTCTCCACGCTCGGCTGGAGTGGATCGAGGCGGCGCTGGAGGCCGGGCAGGACGACCGGGCACGGAGCCTGTGCGACGGCCTCCCGGCGCTGTGGCAGCGCACGCGCGCCGCGCTGCGCGCCCAGCGGCATGCGCCCTGACGCTCACGCGGAGTTGCCTTTTTCGGGAGGCACAGTAGGTATAATGCAGGAGTGGCGCAGCGACCGCCGCGACAAAGGATCATGACCCCATGTCGATATTCAGGCAACTCGTCGTTCTCGCGCTTCTGGGCGGGCTGGCCTATGGCGGCTACGGCTACTGGCGCACGACGCAGGAGGCGGGTGCCGGGGCGGAACCGGGCGGCGGCGGCCCGCGCCCGGCCACGGTCGAGCTGGCCACCGCGCAGACCCGCGTGATGCAGCGCACCGTCGAGGCGGTGGGCACCACCCGCGCGCGCCGTTCGGTCGAGATCGTGCCCGAAACCGACGGGCGGCTGGTCGCGCTGAACATCGCGCCGGGAACCAACGTGGCGAAAGGCGAGGTGCTTGCGCGGCTCGACGACGCCATTCAGCGCGCCGACCTGACCGAGGCCGAGGCGGTGCTGGAAGAGCAGGCCAACGCGCTCGACCGCCTGCGGCAACTCCGCGCGACCAACGCGGTCTCGCTCGCCTCGGTGGAAGAAGCGGTGGCGCGGGTCGCCGAGGCGCAGGCGCGTGTCGAGCGCGCGCGGCGCAGGCTGGACGACCGGGTGATCACCGCGCCCTTCAACGGGGTGGTGGGGCTTACCGGCTATGACGTGGGCGCGCGCGTGACCGAAGGCGAGCTGCTGGCGCGGCTCGACGACCTGAGCGAGGTGGAGGTGGAATTCGGTCTGCCCGAGACGGTATTCGCGCAGGTGGCGCAGGGCCAGACGCTGATCGCGCGCGCCGCTGCATTTCCCGACCGACGCTTCGAGGGGACAATCTCCGAGGTGGACAGCCGCATCGACCCGGTCAGCCGGTCCTTCCTGACCCGCGCACTTATCCCCAATCCCGACCGCGCCCTGCCCGCGGGCATGTTCCTGTCGCTGACGCTGGTGCTGGACGAGGCCGAACGCATCGTGGTGCCCGAGGAGGCGATCGTGTTCCAGGCGGCGCAGACCTATGTGTTCGTGGCCGAGGACGGCACCGCGCGGCGGCGCGCGGTGGAGACCGGGCAGCGCCGCGACGGGGTGATCGCGGTGACCTCGGGGCTGTCGCTGGGCGACGAGGTGGTGGTGCGCGGGCTGCAACAGGTGCGCGACGGCGCGCCGCTCAATGTGCTGGCGCGCGACCGCGACGCCACCGCGGCGGGCAGCGCGGATGCGGACGGGGCCCCGACATGACGCTCTCGGACATCGCCGTGCGCCGCCCCGTCCTCGCGGCGGTGGCAAGCCTTCTGATCATCATCTTCGGCCTTGCCGCGCTGCGCGACCTGCCGGTGCGCGAGTTGCCGGACGTGGACAACTCGGTCGTCACCGTCACCACCACCTATCGCGGTGCCGCGCCCGAGGTGATCGACACCGACATCACCGAGGCGGTGGAGGGGGCCGTCGCCTCGATCGCGGGGATCCGAACCATCTCGTCGGAGAGCCGCCAGGGCCGGTCGCGGGTGACCATCGAGTTCGAGACCGGCGTCGATATCGACGTGGCCGCCAACGATGTGCGCGACGCTGTGGGCCGGGTCCGGGGCGAGTTGCCCGACGAAGCCGAGGAGCCGCAGGTCGTCAAGAGCGACGCCGACGCCTCGCCGGTTATGCGGCTGGCGATCACCTCGGACCGGATGACCACCGCCGAGATCACCGATTACATCGACCGCTTCATCGCCGACAGGCTGGCCACCGTCGCGGGCGTGGCGAGCGTCGACATCGCGGGTGACCGGCCATTTGCCGTGCGCATCTGGCTCGACCGTCGGGCGCTGGCAGCACGCAATCTGACGGTGGCCGATGTCGAGGCAGCACTGCGCCGGTCCAATATCGAGCTGCCCGCGGGCGAGGTCGAATCCGACGCCCGACAGCTTACCGTGCGGCTCAACAGCCGGCTGGCCAGCATCGAGGATTTCCGCGACGTGGTGATCGACCGGATGGGCGGCTACCCGGTGCGGCTGCGCGACGTGGCGCGGGTGGAGCCGGGCGTGGCCGACGATTCCACCGTCGTGCGCACCAATGGCAACGACGCCGTGGGCCTGTGGGTGCTGCGCCAGAGCCAGTCCAACACGCTGGCCATCTCGAACGCCGTGCGCGCCGAGATTGCGGCGATGGAGCCGACCCTGCCCGCGGGGATGGAGATCATCGTCGGCTCGGACGACGCGCTGTTCGTGGGCGCGTCGATCCGCGAGGTGGTGATCGCGCTGGGCATCTCGCTGGCGCTGGTGATCGCGGTGATCCTCGTGTTCCTGCGCTCGGGCCGCGCGACCCTCATCCCGGCGATCACCATTCCCGTCTCGCTCGTCGGCACCTTCCTGCTGATCGGGCTGTGGGGGTTCTCGCTCAACACGCTGACGTTGCTGGCACTCTTGCTGGCGATCGGGCTGGTGGTGGACGATGCCATCGTCGTGCTGGAAAACATCCAGCGCCGCATCGAGGAGGGCGAGGCGCCGCTGGCAGCGAGCCTCAACGGCGCGCGGCAGGTGACGTTCGCAGTCGTCGCCACCTCGCTCACGCTGATCGCGGTGTTCGTGCCGCTGTCGTTCATGCCCGGGCAGGTGGGGCGGTTGTTCGTGGAGTTCGGCTGGGTACTGGCGGGAACGGTGGCGATTTCGACCTTCGTGGCGCTGACCGCCTGCCCGGCGCTGGCCTCGAAGGTGCTGAGCGCGCGCGCGCGGCGCGGGGCGCAAGCCGATACCCCGGTTCGCGAGTCGCTGACCAGGCGGGTGTATCGCGGGATGCTCTCGCGCGCCGTCGGAATGCCGATCGTGGTTCTGGCGCTGACGCTGGCGGTCACCGGGGGTGCGGCCCTGTTCTACGACGGGCTGCCGCGCGAACTGGCCCCGCGCGAGGATCGCGGTGTGGGGTTCGTGCCGCTCACCGCGCCGCAGGGCTCGACCGTGGCGCATTCCGACATGGCCGCCCGGCAGGTGGAGGAGATCCTCGTGCCGCATGTCGAGAGCGGCGAAATCGAGACGGTATTCACCTTTACCGGCTGGGGCGGGCGGGCGTGGCGCTCCTTCGTGGTGTTCCGCCTCGCACCCTGGGAAGAGCGCGACCGCCCCATTTCCGCGCTGGTGGGCGAACTTGCCCCGCAAATGAGCCGCGTCACCATCGCCCGCGGCTTTCCGGTGACGCCCGCCGGGCTGGGGCTGCGCGGCAGCTCCACCCCGGTGCAGGTGGTCATCGGCGGGCCGGATTTCGAGAGCGTCAAGGACTGGGCCACGGCTTTCCTTGCCCGCGCCGAGGACGTGCCGGGGCTGGTCAACCCCGAGATCAATTACGAGGAGAACCTGCCGCAGCTCGACATCAGCATCGACCGCGCCCGTGCCGACGATCTCGGCATCTCGGCCGAGGCCATCGCCGCCACGCTGCAAACCATGCTCGCCTCGCGCGAGGTGACCACCTTCGTCAGCCGGGGCCGCGAATACCCGGTGCTGCTGCAGGCCGAGGACGCGGACCGCCGCACCCCCACGGATATCGAGAACATCTTCCTGCGCGCGGGCGACGGCGAGACGCTGGTGCCGCTGGGCGCGCTGGTCTCGCTTGACGAAAACGCCGCCGCGCCGTCGCTGCGGCGCTTTGACCGGCTGCCCTCGATCCAACTCTCGGGCGCGCTCGCCCCCGATGCCCAGCTTGGGACCGTGCTGGAACATCTCGAGGAGATCGCCACCGAGATCCTCCCCGCCGAGGCCAAGCTGGGCTATGACGGGCAGTCGCGCACCTATCAGGACACTGCGGGCGGTGCCAACGTGGTGTTCGTGCTGGCGCTGGTCATCGTCTACCTTGTGCTGGCCGCGCAATTCGAGAGCTTTATGCACCCGGTGGTGATCATGCTGACCGTGCCCATCGGCGTGGCGGGCGCGATCTACGCGATGGCGCTGGGCGGCCTGTCGATCAACGTCTACAGCCAGATCGGGATCATATTGCTGATCGGGCTGATCGCCAAGAACGGCATCCTGATCGTCGAGTTCGCCAATCAGTTGCGCGACGAGGGGCGGGATGTGCGCGAGGCGGTGATCGAGGCCTCGGTGCTGCGCCTGCGCCCGATCATGATGACCGCGATCTCGACCGTGCTGGGTGCGCTGCCGCTGGTGCTGGCCAGCGGTGCAGGTGCCGAGAGCCGCATCGCCGTGGGCACGGTCATCATCGCCGGGCTGAGCCTTGCCACCGCGCTGATGCTGTTCGTGACCCCGGTGCTCTACAATCTGCTGGCGCGGTTCACCCGCCCGCGGGGCGCGATGGAGGCGGCGCTGGAGCGCGAGATGGCGCACCACGGGGCCCGACAGGGGGCCCAGCCAGCCGAGTGACTTTCCGCCGCCGTGGCGGCGACGATGCTGGCAATCGGCGGCAAGCAATGCGATAGAGGACCTGTGTCTGTGGGGGGCTGTCGTGCAGAAATTTCCGGCCCGATTCTTGGTATGTATTCTGATGCTGGCCTGGCTCGCGCCCCTTCCCGTGCGCGCAGCGGAGGTCCGTCTATCGGCGCCGCGGGCCCCCGAGGCATTCACCGAACGGCTGCGCGCCGCCTCGCTCTCGGTGAGCACCGCCGGCCAGGCGGACAGCACCGTGCAGGACCTGCTCGCCGCCGCCCGCGCCGATTACGCGCGCCTTGTCGGCGTGCTCTATGCCGAGGGGTTTTACGGCGGCAAAGTCTCGGTCCGCATCGACGGGCGTGAGGCCGCCGACATCCCGCCGCTTTCGGCCCCCGACGCGATCGACCGGATCGCCATCGAAGTGGTGCGCGGGGCTGCGTTCCGCTTCGGCGACGCCGAGGTAACGCCGCTCGCACCGGGCACCGGGCTGCCGGGCAAGTTCCTGCCGGGCGCGCTGGCGAGGGCGGGGCTCGTCCGCGAGGCCACGCAGACCGGGATCGAGGGCTGGCGCGCGGCGGGCCATGCCAAGGCGCGCGTCGCCGCCGAGGATATCGTGGCCAACCACCCGCGCGCCCTGCTCGATGCGCGCATCACGCTCGACCCCGGTCCGCGCCTGCGCTTCGGCGACCTGCGCCTGATCGAGGGCGATCGTCCCAGCCGCGTGCGGGCCGCACGCATCAGCGAGATCGCGGGCCTGCCCACGGGCCGCGTCTATTCGCCCGAGGAGGTGGAGGACGCCGCAAACCGCCTGCGCCGCAGCGGCGCGTTCCGCTCGGTGCGGCTGACCGAGGCGGAGGTGCCCGCGGCCGACGGCACACTCGACATCGAGGCGCAGGTGAGCGATGCCAAGCGGCGCCGCGTCGGCGCGGGCGCGGAGCTTGCCTCGCTCGAGGGGGTGACGCTGTCGGGGTTCTGGCTGCACCGCAATCTGCTGGGCGGGGCCGAACGGCTGCGCATCGACGCGATGATCGGCGGCATCGGCGGCCAGTCAGGGGGCGAGGATGTCCGCCTCGGCGCACGGCTCGACCGGCCCGCCACCTTTACACCGGACACGGGGGCCTTTCTGCTTGCCGATATCGAGGACCGCAACGAGCCCGATTACAGCGAGCGAAAGGCCGAGATCGGCGGCGGGCTCACCCATGTCTTCTCCGACACGCTGACTGCCGAGGCGGGTATCACGTACCGCTATTCCGAGATTGACGATGACCTTGGAAAGCGCAAGTTGCAACACCTGCTGCTGCCCCTGCGTGCCACATGGGACCGGCGCGACGACCCGCTCAACCCGCGCGAGGGGCGGTATCTCGAGGTCGCGCTCACGCCGTTCGCGGGGCTCGATCAGGGCGGCGGCGGCGCGCGGCTCTATGCCGACCTGCGCGACTATCTCACCCTTGGCGGCAGCGACCGCCTTACCCTTGCCGGGCGCGCTCAGATCGGCTCGGTCGCGGGGGCGAACCGCGAGGACGTGCCCGCCGACATGCTGTTCTATTCGGGCGGTGCGGGCACCGTGCGCGGCCAGGATTATCAAACACTGGGCGTCGATCTGGGCCCGGGTATCACCGTTGGCGGGCGGTCGTTCATGGGGGTCTCGGGCGAGGTGCGGGCAATGATCAACGACAACGTGCAGGCCGTGGCGTTTGCCGATGGCGGGTACATCGGAAAAGAGGCGCTCGGCGTCGGCACCGGCGAATGGCACGGTGGCGCGGGGCTGGGCGCGCGCTATTTCACCGCCGTGGGGCCGATCCGCGTCGATCTCGCCACCCCGCTCGATAGCGGTGCCGGCAAGGAATTCGAGATCTATATCGGAATAGGGCAGGCCTTTTGATGCGGTATCTTGCGATCATCAGCGCGTGTGTCGCGCTTCTTGCGCCGCCCGCGACGGCGCAGGACGAGGATGGCGGCGGGTTCCTCGAACGCACGCTGGAAGACAGCCTGTCGGGGGCCGGGCGCGAGGTGACGATCATCGGCTTTGCGGGTGCGTTGTCGTCGCAGGCCACGCTCGAGGAGATGACCATCGCCGACGCCGACGGCGTCTGGCTGCGGCTGACGGGCGTCACGCTCGACTGGACACGCTCGGCGCTGCTGCGCGGGCGCATCGAGGTGAACCGGCTGGCGGCAGACGAGATATCGCTGCTGCGCCCGCCCATGCCCGCGCCCGGCCTCAGCCCCGAGATGGCAGAGGCGCAGCCCTTCGCCCTGCCGGAATTGCCCGTCTCGGTGCGCATCGACGCGCTGGAAGCCGAGACCATCGTTCTCGGCGCGCCGGTGCTGGGCGAGGAGGTGCGGATGACGCTCGAAGGCGCGCTGACGCTGGGCGGCGGCGCGGGCGAGGCGCGGCTGGTGGCCGAACGGCGCGACGGGGCGCGCGGCACGGTCAATCTCGATGCCGCGTTCGACAACGAGAGCCGGGTTCTGGCGCTCGATCTCGCGTTCGACGAGGGGCCAGGCGGCATCGCCGCCACGCTGCTCGACCTGCCGGACCGCCCGGCGGTGACCCTGACCATCGCGGGCGAGGCCCCGCTCGATGCCTATGCCGCCGATCTGCGGCTGGCGACCGGCGGGGTGGAGCGGGTGACAGGCCGGGTGACACTGGACGGCGACACCGAGGGGGCGACGCGGTTCGAGGCAACGCTCGGCGGCGACCTCACGCCGCTCATGGCCGAGGCGTTCCGGCCCTTCTTCGGAGCACAGAGCACTGTCTCCCTCGCGGGCGCGCGGGCGGGTGATGGCGCGCTCGAAATCGAGCGACTGAGCCTCTCGGCGGCGCAACTGGCGCTCGACGGCACGCTCGCGCTCGATGCCGCGGGCTGGCCCGTGCGGTTCGATCTGACCGGCGAGATCGGCGGCGGCAGCGATGTGCGCCTGCCGGTGGCCGGGCCGCCGGTGACGCTGCGGCAGGCCACTCTCACCGCCCGCTACGACGCGGCGGCGGGCGACCGCTGGCGCACGCGCGCGACGGTGGAGGGGCTGGCGCAGCCGGGTGTCTCCGTTGCCCGGGCCACCCTGTCGGCGCGCGGGCAGCTGAGACGCGTTGCCCCGCGCGGGGTGAGCGCGCTGGCGGAATTCGCTCTCGACGGTCTGGAAATCGCCGACGCGGGCCTCGCCGAGGCGGCAGGGCGCGCGGTCTCCGGCCATGCAAGCCTCGACTGGCGCGAGGGCAAGCCGCTGGAGGTGCGCGGGTTGCGGATGACCGCCGGGGCGGCGGTACTGGCAGCGAGTGGCCGGATCGCGGCGCTGGCCGAGGGACTGCCGGTGGAGGGTACCGCGCGGGTCGACGCGCCCGACCTCGCGCGCTTTGCCGCGCTGGCGGGGCGCGACGATCTGGCCGGCGCGGCAGAGGCCACGCTCAGCGGCTCGGGCAGCCTGCTGGGCGGCGATTTCGACGTGACGCTCGACGCGGAAACGGAGGCGCTGGCGGTCGGGATCGCGCAAGCCGACCCGCTGCTCGCACCGCCGGGCACGCTGTCGCTCAGGGCGCGGCGTGACACCGACGGCACTGTGCTGGAGCGGCTGCGCATCGCCAACAGCGCGGTCGAGGCCACCGCCTCGGGCCGGCTCGACGGGCAGAGCGGCGCGCTGGATGTGACCGCGGCGATCGCCGATCTGGGACTGGCCGACCGACGTCTCGACGGCCCGGCGCGCCTTGGGGGCGGGGTCGGCTGGCAGGCGGGCGGCGCGGTCACGCTCGACGGGGTCGAGGTGACGGCGATGGGGGCCGAGGCCACGGCCACGGGCCGCTTCGAGCCCGGGGCCGGGGATCTGCCGATGGCGGGGCGGTTGCGCCTGCACGCCGAGGATCTGTCGCGCTTTGCCGCGCTCGCGGGGCGGCCGCTGAAGGGCCGGATCGCCACCACGCTGGAGGCCGAGGGCACCGTGCAGGCAGGGCGGCTGGCGGTCACGGTCGACGCCGAGGGGCGCGACCTTGCCACCGGGATCGTTGATCTCGACCGGCTCCTTGCCGGGCGGCTGGACATGCGCGCCAAGGCGCGGCGCACGCCCGAGCGGATCGAGATCGAGGATGTTTCCCTCAGCACACCGCAACTGGACCTGACGGCGCGCGATGACGGCGCGGGCGGGCCGGTGCGCGTGGCGGCGCGGCTGGCCGACCTGGGCCTGTTCCTGCCCGAGTTTCCCGGCGCGGCCACGGCGGAGGGCACGGTCACGCTGCACGGCCCCGAGGCCCGGCGCATCGCGCTGGCGCTGGATGCCACCGGGCCGGGCGGAACCACGGCGCGCGTCACCGGCGATGTGCTCGATCACGGCGCGCGGATCGACCTCGCGGCCACGGGGCGGCTGCCGCTGGCGCTCGCCAACGGCGCGATCCGGCCCAATGCGCTGTCGGGCAGCGCCACGTTCGACCTGCGCGCCGACGGGCCACCGGGGCTGTCGGCGCTGTCGGGCACGGTCGGGACGCAGGACGCGCAAGTGTCGGTGCCCGATGCCGGGCTGGCCTTCGACGACCTGAGCGGGACCGCGCGGCTGGGCGCGGGCCGGGTGGAAACAGAGTTTGCCGCGCGGCTTCGGGACGGCGGCAGGCTGCGCGTATCCGGCCCCGTCTCGCTCGATCCCGGTTTTGATGCCGACCTGTCGATCACACTCGACAGCGCGGTGCTGACCGACCGGCTGGTCTACACCACCACGGCGGACGGTACAGTCACGGTGCGCGGCGCGCTTGCAGGCGGGGCGCGCATCGGCGGCGGGATCGAGCTGGAGCAGACCGAGATCCGCATCCCCTCGGGGCTTGGCCCCGAGACCGCCGCGCTGCCGGGGCTGCGCCATGTGGGCGAGCCCGCCGCGTCGCGCGTCACGCGGGCGCGGGCGGAGCTGATCGTCAGTGAACCGACGCAAAAGGCACGCGCGCGGCCCTACCCTCTCGACCTCACTATCCGCGCGCCCGCCCGCATCTTCGTGCGCGGGCGCGGGCTCGATGCGGAGCTTGGCGGGCGGCTGCGCATCGGCGGCACGTCCGCCGCGGTGGCCCCCGACGGGTTTTTCGAACTGCGCCGGGGCCGGCTCGACATCCTCGGCAAGCGGCTGGAGCTGACCGAGGGGCGCGTGACCATGCAGGGCTCGCTCGACCCGTGGCTGCGCTTCGTGGCCGAGACGGTGATCGAGGACGTGGAGGTTCAGGTCATCGTCGAAGGGCTGGCGAGCGCGCCGGAGGTGCGCTTTTCCTCCGCGCCCGACCTGCCGCAGGAAGAGATCGTCGCGCGGCTCATCTTCGGCCGCGGGCTCGACAATATCTCGCCCATTCAGGCGGCGCAGCTCGCCTCGGCGGTGGCCAAGCTCTCGGGCGGCGGTGCCGGCCTCGTGGAGCGGCTGCGCAGCGGCTTCGGGCTGAGCGATCTCGACGTGACACAAACCGCCGAGGGCGACACCGAGGTAAGCGCCGGTGCCTATATCTCGGACAAGATCTATACCGAGATCACCGCCGACAGTACCGGACGCCAGAAGATCAACCTCAACCTCGACGTCACCCGCAACCTCACTGCCAAGGGCAGCGCGTCGAGCGATGGCAATACCGGGATCGGCATCTTCTTCGAAAAGGATTACTGACGCCGCCCCGTTCCCGTTACCTGCCCGTTTTGCGGGCAGAAATGACTCGCCTTCCTGCGCGGCAATCTGCAACAGTGCCGCCATACGCCATAACCGTGGGAGGGGCACGTGCGTTACATTCCGCTCATCATCAGCCTTGCGCTCATCCCTCTCGGGTTCATGCTTGCGATCCTGCAGCCGTTCTGGGGCGGGATGCTCGCCGGGGTTGCCGGGATCGTCGCACTGATCGGGCTCTACGATTTCTTCCAGACCCGCAGCGCGGTACTCAAGAATTATCCCGTCTCGGCGCGGCTGCGTTTTATCTTTGAGCATTTCCGCCCCGAAATCAGACAGTATTTCCTTGAAAGCGACCACGAGGAAACGCCCTATTCCCGCGAGCAGCGCGCGCTCGTCTATCGCCGCGCCAAGGGAATCGAGGGGCTGCGCCCCTTCGGCACCCTGCGCAACGTCAACGAGATCGGGCACGAATGGATCAACCATTCCATGGCCCCCACCCATCTCGACAGTCACGATTTCCGCCTGCGCATCGGTGGCCCGGATTGCACGCAGCCCTATGACAGTTCACCGCTCAATATCTCGGGTATGTCCTACGGCGCGCTGTCGCCCAATGCCATCGAGTCGCTGAATTGGGGGGCCAGGATCGGCGGCTTCGCCCATACCACCGGCGAAGGCTCGATCTCGCGGTTTCACCGAAAGCACGGCGGCGACCTGATCTGGCAGGTCGGCTCGGGCTATTTCGGCTGCCGCACGCCGGAGGGGGCGTTCGATCCGGACCGCTTCGCCGAGACCGCCACCGACGATCAGGTCAGGATGGTCGAGATCAAGCTCAGCCAGGGCGCCAAGCCCGGCCATGGCGGTATCCTGCCCGGTGCCAAGGTGACCGAGGCCATCGCCGAAGCGCGCGGCGTGGCCGTGGGCGAGGACTGCATCAGCCCGCCGGGCCACTCGGAGTTCACCACCCCCGAGGAGCTCTGCGCGTTCATCGCCCGGCTGCGCGCTCTCTCGGGTGGCAAACCCGTCGGCATCAAGCTCTGTGTCGGCCACCCGTGGGAGTTTTTCGCTATGGCCAAGGCATTCCACGGCACCGGCATCACACCCGATTTCATCACCATAGACGGGGCCGAGGGCGGCACCGGGGCCGCGCCCGCCGAATTCGCCGACCACAAGGGGGCCCCCATCCGCGAGGGGCTGATGCTGGTGCACAACACGCTGGTGGGCATGGGGCTGCGCGACCGCATCCGGCTCATCGTTTCGGGCAAGCTGATCAGCGCGTTCGACATGTGCCGGATGTTCGCGCTCGGCGCGGATGGCTGCAACATCGCGCGCGGGTTCATGTTCGCGGTGGGGTGCATCCAGGCACAGGTGTGCCATTCGGGCAAGTGCCCTACGGGTGTCACCACGCAGGACCCGGGCCGCTACCGCGCGCTGGTGGTGGCGGACAAGTATCAGCGTGTCGCCAATTTTCACCGCAACACGATGATCGCCCTCAAGGAGGCGGTGGAATCCTCGGGGCTGGCCGCCCCGCAGGACTTCACCCCGCATCACCTGATGATCCGCGTCAGCAGCCGCGAGGTGCGCTCGGCCGCCAGCCAGTACCTGTGGCTGGAGCCGGGCGAGCTGCTGTCGGGCGAGGTGAGCCACCCGGCCTTTGCCAAGTACTGGGATCACGCACGGCCCGACAGATTCGCCTTTGCCTGAGCCATACCCGGCACCACGGCAGGGGTCATGCCAAGGTCGATCATGGAGGGAACGCGGTGGACAATCCTCGGCGGCGTACCGCCTTGAATCATCCGCTCCCGCACCACGTCACGGGGCGCCCCCATTCATCGACGCCACCCGCGAAAAGTAATCGCGCACCGCAGCCTGACGCTCCTCATGTTTGAACGGGCGAGCGGCGCGTATCGCGGCTTCGCTGCACTTGTGATAATATCCGGCATCTCCAAGCAGATTCCCGATGGCATCCACCCACGGCTCGACCTCTTCGGGCCGACACAAGGCGAGACGATCTCGCGCCAGTGTCTCGGGCGGGGAAAAATGGAGGCCACCGCCGTTGAGTTGCTCTACCGTCCCGCCGACGTCATTGGCGATGACCGGGATTCCGCAGAGTTGGGCCTCGGCGATCACGCGGGCGGAGGCCTCAAACCACAGTGACGGCACCAACAGGATGGCCGTTCGGTTGAAAACCGGCTTCATGTCCCGTTGCTCGGGCAGCCACCAGATATTTGACAGCGTCTCGATACCATTCAGGTGCTGGGAAAGGCTCTTGCGCGTTCCACGGCTTTCGAGGCAGAGAAATCTCGCATCTGGCAAGCGGGAGCGGCAGAGATTCGCGATCTGGATGAATTGTATCCCGCCCTTGGCAAAGCTCGGGTTGATCATGGTGACGAGCCCAAGCCTGCGCCGCGCCTCGATAAAATCCGGTGTCAGTGTCTCCGGACGCGAAAAATCGGGCACCAGGTCGCGGATCACGTCACAATCCCAGCTGTGAAGCTCACGATAGTAATCGGCCAGCGCCCGACTTGGACAAACGATCTTGTCCACGTGCTCCAAAAGATCGGGGCTGTCCCCATAAGACGCATTTGCGAGATAGAATACCCTTGCGGAACCCAACTCGCCCGCCAGCTTGCGCAAGGGGACCAGAAGGCCGCTCCCGTAACCGAACACGATGTCGGGCCTGACCCGGCGCAGGTCGTCCGCCGCCAGTTCCAGGAACGTCTCGGACATCCCGGGGGCCAACCTTGTCGCGCTCGAGGTTCCGGCGCTCACAATATTGTGCTCGATCCCGTCGAGGGTAAAGCGGATGCGGGCACCGACATGGTCCCGCGGGTCGATATCCAGTCCGAACTCAGCCTTCATATCGGTTTCTGCCTCGCCATCGAACAAGGACAACGAGACGGAATGGCAGGTGTAGCCAGCACCGGTCAGGGTATGCATCCAGCTCAATGCGGACAGGGCCGCTCCGCTGTTACGGTCCAAAACACACATATCGGACAAAAACATGACTGTTTTGGCCGATGACGCGCTCTCGACGTCAGGTATTGCCATTGCACCCGCCTTTGCTCTCGAAAACCTTGCCAGACATTCATCCGGGAGTCCGCAGGCGGCCCGATGCCTGACGTCAACGTTGCCGGGTTTTACAGCAAGATCAAGGCGTCTGCTCTCCGGGCCACGTCTGCGGTCGTCTGACCGCCCGAAAAATTTCTTGGGCCGACAGCCGCGCGCTTCCAAACAGAGCCGGAGTTTCGACAAGCCGTCCACGAGCCGTCACGATCAACCCCCGCGTTCGCACATGCCACACCGCCGCCACGCTCACACCTTCGTCGCCGACACCGGCGGCGTCACCCGCCGCCTGAGCACCGCCTCGCGCCACGAGATGAAGCTCACCGACGCGACGATCACCGTGCCGCCCAGCACCACGAACGGGTCCACCCCCTCGCCGAACACCACCGCGCCGAGGATCACCGCCCAGACCAGTTGCAGGAAGGTCACCGGCTGCGTCACCGTCAGCGGCGCAGCGCGGAACGCCAGCGTCATGGTGTAATGCCCGCCCGTGGCGAGGCAGGCCACGCAGAACAGCACCGCCAGTTCCCACAAGGTGGGCGGCACCCAGACCGCCCACGCGAGCGGCGCGAGCCCCAGCGTCACGATGATCGACAGCATCGACACCACCACCCCCGCGCTCACGCGGCCCGAGATCATCTTGGCGGTCAGGTAGGAGCCGCCGAAGAAGACGGCGGTGAACAGCATCGCCAGATGCCCCGCCCCCACCTCGCGAAAGCCGGGGCGCAGGATGATCAGCGCGCCGCAGAGCGCCACCACCACCGCCATCACCCGTCGCACCGCCAGCCGCTCGCCGAGAAACAGCGCCGCCCCCAGCGTGACGTAGATCGGCGAGAGGTAATTCATCGCGGTGACGTCCGCGATCGGAATGCGCGCCATGGCGTAGAACCACAGCGCCACCCCCGCGGTGTGAAACGCGCCGCGCACGCCGATCAGGCCCCATGTCCCCCGGTCGAGCCGCAAATCGCGCAGCGTCGCCAGCATCGGCAGCAGGAAGAGCAACCCCATCGCGTAGCGCAGGAACGCCGCCTGCGGGGCGGGAACGCGGGTGCCAAGCACCTTCACCAGCGCCGTGACCCCCACGAAGAGGAGCCCCGTCACCACCATCCAGAACACGCCCCAACCGGGGCGCGCGGCAGCCTCCGCCGAAAGTCCCTCATTCGCGCTCATGGGCGGCATTAACTCACGCCTTGCACGAACTGTCGAGCGCGCGCAGGGCGGTTTGCCATGCGCTCAGTGCAAGGCCGGGGCTTCACCAGGCGCATGGCTCAGGGCAGCGGGATGAACTCGTCCTCGTCCCCCGGCGGAAGGCGAAAGCGCGCCCGGTCGCCCGCCGCCCAATCCGCCTTGGCCGCCTCGATCCGTTCGCGGGATGAGGCCACGAAATTCCACCAGATATAGCGCGGACCCTCCAGCGTCTCGCCGCCCAGCACGATGATCCGGGCGCCCGGCGCGCCCGCGCGCAGGGACATCCGGTCGCCGGGGCGAAACACCATCATTCGCCCGGCCCCGAACACCTGCCCCGCGACCTCGACCGCACCCGCGACCACGTAGATGCCGCGATCCTCGTGGTCGTCGGGCAACGGCAGCGCCGCCCCCGGATCGAGCCGCGCATCGGCATATACCATCCCGGAGAAGGTGTGCACCGGCGCGCGCGCGCCCCAGCCCCGCCCCATGATGAGGCGGACCTTTGCGCCCGCGTCCTCCAGCACCGGCAGCGCGTCTGCCCCGTGATGCTCGAAACTGGCGGCGCGCTCTTCCTCGGCCTCGGGCAGGGCCACCCATGTCTGGATGCCGAAAAGGCGGCTCTCGCCGCGGCGGGTGGCCTCGGACGTGCGCTCGGAATGGGTGACGCCCCGGCCCGCCACCATCCAGTTGACCGCGCCGGGGTGAATCATCTGGTCGGTCCCGAGGCTGTCGCGATGCTGAAACTCGCCCTCGAACAGGTAGGTCACCGTGCCGAGGCCGATATGCGGGTGCGGGCGCACGTCGATCCCCTGCCCGGTGAGGAATTCTGCCGGGCCCATCTGATCGAAGAAGATGAAGGGGCCGACCATCTGCCGCCGCGGCGCAGGCAGCGCGCGGCGCACCTCGAATCCGCCGATATCGCGGGCGCGCGGCACGATCACCGTCTCGATGGCGTCCATCTCATCGGCCGCGGGGCACTTAGGTTCCAGCCCGGGGTTCCAGCTCATCGCATGTCCTCCGTGTTGACCGGGCAATGCTAGCATATCCGCGCCTGAGCGCGCAGGTCGGTCCCTGCACAGCGCCTGTGCACCCCTCAGCCCAGCAGCAGCCGCGCCGCGATCGCCCACATCACCGCCCCTACCAGGGCATCGAGCACCCGCCAGCTCAGGGGGCGGCGAAAGAACGGGGCGAGCAGGCGCGCGCCAAATCCCAGCGCGAAGAAGAACACGAAGCTCGCACAGACGGCACCCGCGCCGAAAGCCAGCCGGTTCTCGTATTGCGCCGAGACCGACCCCAGCAGCACCACCGTATCGAGATAGACATGCGGATTGAGCCATGTCAGCGCAAGGCAGGTGAGCACCGCGCGTGCGAGGCTGCCCGCGCCGTGGCCCGCCTCGAGCACCTCGCCGCCGCGCCAGGCGGCGAGAAAGGCGCGCGCGCCATAGACCAGCAGGAAGGCCGCGCCGCCATAGCGCATCACCCGCTCCAGCCCCGGCACCGCCTCGGCCAGCGCACCGAACCCCGCCACTCCGGCGGCCACCAGCACCGCGTCGGACCAGGCACAGACCAGCACCACCGGCAGCACATGCTCGCGCCGCAGCCCCTGCCGCAGCACGAAGGCATTCTGCGCCCCGATCGCGAGGATCAGAGAAAACCCGAGCGCAAAGCCCGCCACCGCTGCCTGCATCTGACCTCCTGCGGGATGCCCGTCACCACCCGGAAGACACGGAGGCCCCGGGGGTGCAAGCCAAAGCCCGGCCCCCCACTCCCGGCGCCGTTCGCTGATGTGTCCGTCAGATCAAGCCTGAAGCCGCCATGCTACTCGTCGTTCATATCCTCGATCGACTTTTCGAGCTCTTCCCTCGTCACGTCCTTGTCGGTGACCTCGGCAAGCTCGACCACGTAGTCAATCACCTTGTCCTCGAAGATCGGCGCGCGCATCTGCTGACGCATCTGCGGGTTGTTCTGCACGAACTCGAAGAATTCCCGCTCCTGCCCGGGATACTGCCGCGCCTGGTTCATCACCGCCTGCGTCATCTCGGCATCGGTCACCTCGACCTCGGCCTTCTGACCCAGCTCGGCCAGCAAGAGCCCCAGCCGCACGCGCCGCTCGGCCAGCTTGATGTGCTCCTCCGAGGGCTCGATCTCGGGGTGGTCGTGGCCCTCGTGATCGGGGTTCTCTTCGTGCCATAGCTGGTGCGCGATCTGCTTGGCCTCGCTCTCGACCATCGTCGGAGGCAGGTCAAAGCTCACCTTCTCGTCGAGCGCGTCCAGCACATTTCGCTTGAGGATCGCGCGCGCCGCCCCGGCATATTCCTGCTCGAGCCGCTCGCCGATCTGCTGTTTGAGACCGTCGAGATCCTCGGCCCCGTATTTCTGCGCCAGGTCATCGTCGATCGCCGCGGGAACGGGTTCCTTCACGGCCTTCACCGTGCAGTCGAACACCGCTTCCTTGCCGGCGAGATGCTCGGCCTGGTATTCTTCCGGGAACGTCACGGTAACGGCCTTTTCCTCGCCCACCTTGACGCCGACGAGCTGCTCCTCGAAACCGGGGATGAAACTGCCGGAGCCGAGCGTGAGCGGGTAATCCTCGGCCGCGCCGCCCTCGAACGGCTCTCCATCGACCTTGCCGACAAAATCGACAACCACCTGGTCGCCATCCTTGGCCTTGGTGCCCTTCCGGCGGTCCTTGAAGTCCTGCGCGCTTTCGGCGAGGTTCTTCAGCGCATCCTCCACGGCTGCGTCATCGGCCTTGACGACCATCCGCTCGAGCTTGAGCGCGCCGAGATCGATTTCGGGGATCTCCGGCAGCGCCTCGTAGGTCATCTCGACCTCGACGTCGTCGCCCTCTTTCCATTCCTGGTTTGCCATCTTCACGTCCGGCTCGAAGGCCGGGCGTTCGCCCTTTTCCTCGAAATGCGCCTTCATCGCGTCATCGACGCTTTCCTGCATCGCCTCGCCCAGCACGCGCTGGCCGAACTGCTTCTTCAGCAGCGGCAGCGGCACCTTGCCCTTGCGGAAGCCTTTGAGCTCGATCTCGGGTTGCGCTTCCTTGAGCTTGGCGGTGACCTTGTCGTCCAGATCCTGCGCCGTCAGCACCATCCGGTAGCCGCGCTTGAGACCTTCGTTGAGGGTTTCGGTGACCTGCATGTTCGTCCTTTCCTATGCATCGGGCCGCGGAGGCGTCCGCGGCGGTCAAGATCGCGGTCCTTCTATGGGCGGGCACCGTCACACGCAAGAAGAAACCGGGCGTGGATCAGCCCGGCAGGCCGGGCTTGACCGCGGTTCCCTTGGCCAGCGAGGTGCGGCGCGTCATCGGGATCATGTGACCGGCCCGGCGCATCGCCCCCACCTCCATGATCATGCCGCTCACCGCGCGGGCCTGCGGTCGTTGCTGCAGCCGCTCGAACCAGGCGCGCGTGCGCGGGAAGCGCGCCCATTCGTCGGACGGGATGATCGCGCCGGCCTCGTGCGAGACGAATTCGTGAAACGCCAGCAGGTCGGCGAAGCTGATCTCGTCGCCGCACAGATGGCTGCGGGCCTCCAGCCACGTCTCCAGGATCGGCATCGACTCCGCCAGCATGTAGCGCCCCATGGCGATTTCGGCGGAATAGTCGCGCGGGCCCCAGATGCACTCGGCGAAGCGGGTGTAGAAGAACGCCCCGGCCCCGCGCCGCAGCATGGTGGAATGAAAATGGCTGTATTGCTGGATGCGCGCCCGCTGCCGCATGTCGCGGCCCAGCCAGTTACCCGGCAGCTCGAACCGCTCGGCGAGGTAAGAGCCGATGGCGGCGCTTTCCCACAGGGTGAAATCGCCATCGACGAGGATCGGCACCTGCCCGGTGGGGTTGTAGGTGGTCTTGAACTCCTCGGTCTCGTTCTCGCCATCCATCAGGTTGACGATCACCTCCTCGAACGGCACGCCCGTCTCCAGCATGAGCTGATGCACCGCCCGGCAGGGCTGCGACGTGGGGTGATGCAGGAACGTCACTGTATCGGTCATGGCCTCTCCTCCCTCCCGGCCCTCCGCACGGGGCCGCGCCTCGGGGGCGGAGTATGCACCGGCATCACGGTGAGTGAACCTGAATCGCACCTGTTGACGGAGCCGTGAACGGCCCCCCTGACCCGTCCCGGAGGCCAGATCATTGCGTTTCGCGGTGCATGCTCGGGCGACAGCCCTCGTGCCTACGAAACCCTGTCGAACAGGGGCTTCCGAAAAACCTTCGGGGGTGGTGTATGTTGGAGGTCGGTTCGGTGGACATTCCTGCCGTTGCTAGAGCCCGCTACAAGGACGACAGCACCAGTAAGAGAGGAAGATATGGGCGATCGTGTAGATATCAGGCCCTTGGTCGTTGGGGATTATCGTGCTGTTGGTCGCATCTTCTTCTGCGCGGTCCATGAAGGCACAAGAGGAGCCTACAACGACGAACAGCGGCTCGCGTGGGGCGGAGAGACGATTGATCTTGATCGCTGGAAAGAACGACTGGAGGCCCTCAACGGATTTGTCGCGGAGATGGATGGCGAGCCGGTCGGCTTCTTCACTATCGACCCAACGGGCTACATTGAACTCTCCTTCGTTCTGCCATCAGCAACCGGGCTAGGCGTGGGGCGAGCGCTCCTGCGTGAAGCAGAACGGTGGGCCAAAGACCGTGGCGCAAAGCGACTTACGACCGAGGCCAGTCTGGTTGCCCGCCCCTTCTTTCTGAAGAATGGTTGGCACGTTGTGAAGGAGGAGCGGGTCGGGCGGAGGGGCGTGACGCTGGCGCGCTGCAAGATGCACAAGGCGCTCGGCTGAGGCGTTTACCGCGCGCAGCCAAGATTGCGCTCCGAACCTCAGGAGCCCTCGTCCGCACCACGAAATGCAAAGGGCCGCCCCTGGGGGCGACCCTTCCATTGATCTGGCAGTTGCCGACGATCAGCGCTTGGAGAACTGGAAGCTCTTGCGCGCCTTGGCCTTGCCGTATTTCTTGCGCTCGACCACGCGGCTGTCGCGGGTGAGGAACCCGGCGGCCTTGAGCGCGCCGCGCAGGGACGGATCGTAAAGCTGGAGCGCCTTGGACACGCCGTGCTTGACGGCGCCCGCCTGTCCCGACAGGCCGCCGCCCTTGACCGTCGCCATCACGTCGAACTGGTCCTCGGTGCCCGACACGGTGAACGGCTGCTTGAGGATCATCTGGAGCACGGGGCGCGCGAAATAGACGTTGATCGGCTTGCCGTTCACGACAACCTTGCCCGAGCCGGGCTTGATCCAGACGCGGGCCACCGCGTCCTTGCGCTTACCCGTGGCGTAGGAGCGGCCGAGCGCGTCGCGCACCGGCTCGCGCGGCGCCTCAACGGCCTCGGCGGGCGCGGTCACCTCGCCTGCGACGGCGTCGAGACCTTCGAGGGATTTGATTTCTTCAGCCATCAGTAAGCCACCCGCGTATTCTTGGAGTTCATGTTCTTGACGTCCAGAACCTCGGGGTTCTGGGCTTCATGGGGATGCTCGGTGCCGGCATAGACGCGCAGATGGGTCATCTGACGACGGCTCAGCCGGTTGCCGGGCAGCATCCGCTTGACAGCCTGCATCACCACGCGCTCGGGATACTTGCCCTCGAGGATTTCGCCGGTGGTGCGGCTCTTGATCCCGCCGGGGTGGCCGGTGTGCCAGTAATTGGGCTTGTTGCGCTTGTTGCCGGTAAGCTGCACCTTGTCGGCATTGATGACGATCACGTTGTCACCCATGTCCATGTGCGGGGTAAAGCTCGGCTTGTGCTTGCCGCGCAGGCGCATGGCGATGATCGAGGCGAGGCGGCCCAGAACGACGCCCTCGGCGTCGATCACGATCCAGCTCTTTTCGATATCTGCCGGTTTTGCGGAAAACGTCTTCATTTCGGGCAGAACCTTGCTGTTATTCCAGAGATGTCCGGGCCCCGGGCATGGCCGGGCCGGTCGATGGGCGGGTTATACGCCGGTTTCGCGCCACGTCAATGGGCCTTGTGATCAATTAAATCAGTTAGTTCAATGGGTTACAAATAAGGTATCATAATACCCCTCGCTCAAACCGACATTTCCTCCTGCGGATTGTCCAACAGCCTGCGCACCGTATCGACCGCGCGCTCGAAACATCCCTCGGGGATCCTGCCGTCAACGGCAAGGCGCACGCTATGTGGCGCGCGCGCATCGCGGGCCACGAACTCCTCGGAGGATTTAAGCAGCACGCCCTGCGCCTGTGCCGCCCTCACGAACCGGCTGGCCCGCCAGCCAAGGGGCAGAGAAATCCACAAGAGCGGGATATCCTCGTGCCAGGTGACATCATGGCCGCCCAGATGGTTCACCGCCTGCCGCACGCGTTGCCCCATGGTTCGACGCGAGGCGGCCAGAACAGCCTCGTATCGTTTGTCTGTCAGCACATGATACGCCAGTTCGGTCAGCGGCCGCGCCAGGCCGAAACACCCATAGGCAACCGATCGCGCCAGTTCCGGCGCGCTGCCCTCGGGGCCGATCGCCCAGCCGACCCGCAGGCCCGGTCCGAACGATTTCGACATGGACGACACGTACCAGCCCAAATCAGGCAGCAGCGCACGATAGCTTTCGGCGCTGGGCCTGCTCAACCGGTAGCAGTCGTCGTCCAGCACATGCAGCCCATACCGTCGCGCCACCGTGGCGATCTCGCGCCGGCGTTCACGGCTCGTGCAGCGGAGCGTCGGGTTGTTTACCTCTGCCGATGTCACGAAAATCTGCGCACCCTCGTCTCGCGCCGCCGCCTCGATCTCGCTCACCAGCGGCCCTTCCTCGTCGCACGCGATGTTGATCACCCGCGCCCGGCACAGGCTGGCGGCGCGGCGAAACCCCGGATAGGCCGCCGCCTCGATCAGAACCACCGGGTCAGAGCCCTTCAACACGGTCTGCAACACCGCGAGCATCGCGCTCTGCCCGCCATGCGCCATCACGATATCATCGGCATCGAAGTTCCCGATCGGCAGGTCGGCAATCCCGGCGTGCAGCGCCTTGCGCAGCGCCCCGTCATTGCCGCGCCCGGGATAATCCAGCAAGGCGCTCATATCGCCGCCTTCGGCCATCCGGTGCAAAGCATCGCGCAGCAACGCCCCCTGACCACCATCGGGCAGCACCGGTGTGCGCAACGACAGGGTTTCAGGCCACTGTGGCGGCTCGGGTGCCGGCCCGGCCCCGGCAACGAAGGTTCCGCGCCCCACGCCCGCCTCCAGCAGCCCCTCGTCGATCAACAGCGAATAGGATCGTGCGACGGTGCCGGGGGTCACGCCGCAACGATAGGCCAGTTCGCGCACCGGCGGCAGCCTATCCCCCGCCGTAAGCGAGCCGTCCACGACCGCCTTGCGCAACGCATCGGCCAGGGCCTTGTACTTCGATCGCCCGGCATTCGCCAGGTTGGGAGAGAACATTGTATCCATTACAATCCTTTTATGGACGACTCAATTTCATGATTGTATCCACATAATTACCAGTAATTACCATTGTGTCAATACAATATGAGGTTCCCATGACACGCACACAGCAACAAATGGCCCCGCATCCGCTCCTCGCCGCGGCGTATCCGACACCTCTCGTCGCGCGCCTGGCCATCGCCTTTGCCGTGCTGGTCATCACCTGGGACATGAACCGCCGAACCCGCGCGCAGCTTGCCAGGCTTGACGCACATCTTCTGCATGACATCGGCCTTGAAACTCACACGGCGCGCGCGGAAGCCGCCCGCCCGTTCTGGCGCTGAACCGGGCAAGATCGGCCTGGGCGGCGTCCCCGCCCTGGCCGGCTCACCCGCACCCCGGTGCCGGTGCCGGAATTCTTGCCCTTGCGTCACGAAACCCCTTGCGCGACTCAGGCCCTGCCCCTATCTGCGCTCTCACTTGATCGGGACCGATCCCAACTTCGGATGTCTTCCGGGGGGGCGCTAAGGGACCGACTGGATTCAATCTGCTGGTAAGAAGGGGAGCGCCATGAAAGACGCCAACCTCTTCCAACTGGGGATCGGTCTGGAGACAGGCGCCCAAGAGGAAGACACCGCCCGCGGGATCACCCCCGCGAACGATTACACTACCATTCTGCCCCGCGACGTGCTGGACGAGGACCGCGAGGATCACTTTATCCGGCGCGACGGCACTGTGTTTGCGGGAACGCATCTCATCATCGAGGTGGTGAACGGCCACGGGCTCGATGACGAGGCCCGCATCGGGCAGGCGTTCCGCGACTGCGTGGACACCTGTGGCGCGACGCTGCTGCATATCCACACCCACAAGTTCAGCCCGCAGGGCGTGTCGGGCGTGGCGGTGCTGGCCGAAAGCCATATCTCGGTCCACACTTGGCCCGAAATCGGCTATGGCGCGTTCGACGTGTTCATGTGCGGCGAGGCCCGGCCGTGGCTGGCCGTGGATGTCTTGAAATCGGCATTCGGCACCGCCGATGTCCGCGTGCGCGAACTCAAGCGTGGCGAGGGCCTCGTGAGCGAGGCCGGTGTCGCGGCATGAGCGACTGGACCCGCGAGAGGCTGCATCCCGACTACGCGCAATCGCTGCGCGTGGACGAGATGCTCTATGACAGCAAGACCGACCATCAGCGGCTGAAGGTGTTCGAAAACGGCACCTTCGGCCGCGTGCTGACGCTCGACGACGTGGTGCAGACCACCGAGGGCGACAATTTCATCTATCACGAGATGCTGACCCATGTGCCGATCCTCGCCCACGGCGCCGCGCGGCGCGTGCTGATCATCGGTGGCGGCGATGGCGGCATGGCGCGCGAGGTGCTGCGGCACGACAGCGTCACCCATGTCACGATGGTCGAGATCGACGCCGGCGTGGTGGAGTTCTCGAAGGAATACCTGCCGATGCTGAGCGCTGGCGCCTTCGACGACCCGAGGCTGGAGCTGGTGATCGCCGACGGTGCCGAGTTCATCCGCCGGACGGCGGGCGGCTATGACGTCATCATCGTCGATTCGACCGACCCGATCGGCCCCGGCGAGGTGCTCTTTACCGACACGTTCTATGGCCATGCCAAACGCGCCCTGACCACGGACGGTATCCTTGTCACGCAGAACGGCGTGCCGTTCATGCAAGGGGGCGAGCTGACGAATACCATGGGGGCGTTTCGCGCGCTGTTCTCGGACGCCACCTGCTACCTCGCCACCATCCCCACCTATGCGGGCGGGCCGATGGCGTTCGGCTGGGGCACAGACGGCCCCGCGCGCGCCACGCCGCCCGACGTGCTTCAGGGACGGTTCGATGCCTCGGGCATCGCCACCGATTACTACACCCCCGAGGTGCACAAGGCGGCCTTTGCCCTGCCCGGTTACGTCAAGCGCCTGATCCCCTGAGCGGCGTCACCGCCCGGCGTTGAGCTTGCGGCGATAGCACGACTGCACGGGGCCAGGCCTCGAGGGGCAGCGTCAGGCCAGCGCCGCACGCCTCAGGCCACCCCCGCGCGCAAACAGTCGTGGATATGCACGAGGCCACGCAGCCGCCCATCCTCGCCGACCACCAGCAGCGCGCCGATCTTGTGGCGGTTCATCACCCCCAGCGCCTCGGACAGCAGCATGTCGGGGCGGGCGACGCGCGGATCGGGGGTGGCGACCGCCCCGGCGCTCTGGTCCATCAGCCCATCGAGGTTGCGCCGCAGATCGCCATCGGTGATGACCCCGCGCAGCCGGTCGCCCTCCTCGATCACCGCCGCCACGCCAAAGCCCTTGGCGCTCATCTCCACCAGCGTCTCACCCATGCCGGTGCCGGGGCCGACCACCGGCAGCGCCGCGCCCACATGCATCACGTCCGCGACCCGCAGGAACTGCGCCCCAAGCTTGCCGCCGGGGTGAAACACGTGGAACGCCTCCGGCGAGAAGCCGCGCGCCTCCATCAGCGCGACGGCGATCGCATCCCCCAGCGCCAGCGCGCAGGTGGTCGAGGTGGTGGGGGCCATGCCGATCGCGCAGGCCTCGGGCGCGTCGGGCAGGATCAGTGCCACGTCGGCCTGCCGCGCCAGCGTGCTGCCCGCCACCCGCGTCACCGCGATCATCGGGATGCCGAAGCGGCGGGTATATTGCACGAGGTCCGATAATTCCCGCGTTTCGCCGGAATTGGACAGCAGGATACAGACATCGCCCGCCGCCACCATGCCCAGATCGCCGTGGCTCGCCTCGCCGGGATGCAGGAACAGCGCGGGCGTGCCGGTCGAGGCCAGCGTCGCCGCGATCTTGCGCGCCACATGGCCCGATTTGCCCATGCCCGAGACCACCACCCGGCCCGGCGCGTCGAGCACCAGCCGCACCGCGCGCGCCAGGCCCTCGGGGGGCTCCTCGGCCATCGCCGCCAGTGCCGCCGCCTCCATGCCCAGCACCCGCGCGGCGACGCCGCGCACCGCCTCGCGGCTCAGGGCCGGGCCCGGCATCCCGTCCCGGACATCATCGGATACGCCCATCGGCCTGCTCTCCCCTTGGCTGCACGCCCCGCCATAGCGGCAGGCCGCGCCGGGGGCAAGACCGGCCGGGCCGCGCGCCGCCGCGTCAGCAGCCCTTGCGCCCGACCACCGTCTCGAGCGTCCGCCGGAAGATGTAGAGATCGAGCCGCAGGCTCATCTGCTCGACATAGCGCAGGTCGAGCGCGACCTTGAGCCGCGTGCCCTCGGTGCAATCGACATAGCCGAGATCGGTCTGCGCCAGCCCGCTGATGCCGGGGCGCACCTCGTGACGGCGGCGATAGCCGGGCACGCGGCGCAGATAGCGTCGCGCATGGTGAAAATAATCGGGGCGCGGGCCGATCAGGCTCATCTCGCCGCGCAGCACGTTGATGATCTGCGGCAGTTCGTCGATCCGGCTGCGCCGCAGGAAGCGGCCCAGGGGCGTGATCCGGTCCAGCTCCAGCGGATCATCGGCGCGGCGCGTCACCCGCATGACGGGGCGCATGGTGCGGAACTTGATGGCACCGAAGGCGCGGCAGCCCAGCCCCATGCGCGGCTGAGTAAAAAACAGCGGGCCGCGATTGAAGATCGGGTTGAGCACCAGAAGGGCGGCACAGGCCACGGCCAACGGCGGCAACAGCAGCACACTGAACACGAGGTCAAAGATGGGCTTGCCCCAACGAAGATATGCAGATTC
Source organism: Roseovarius ramblicola (assembly GCF_042430665.1). Classification (NCBI taxonomy): domain Bacteria; kingdom Pseudomonadati; phylum Pseudomonadota; class Alphaproteobacteria; order Rhodobacterales; family Roseobacteraceae; genus Roseovarius; species Roseovarius ramblicola. The sequence continues at coordinate 42,961 of NZ_JBHMEC010000010.1, forward strand.
GGCACGTTCAGGTTGCAGTTTACATATGGGGAGATTGATGGCGATATTCTGTTTTTTCATAGTTTTAACCAGCAAACCTACCGCAAGTCATTTCGGGATCACCCACCACGAATCCCTGATGTTACTCTTCTTTAAGGTGACTAGCACAGCACACGTAAGGCGGGAAGTGAATTCTTGTTAACATCTTAAGGTCAAGTCGGCCCCTTGTGCAAAGGGCGCGCCGTCGGCGGAGTGGTGCGCCCGTCCATTCGGCTATCACCCTGAAATCGGCGGCATTTGACACGCGGCCCCGCGTGTCCGCGAAACCGGCAAATACCCGCCACGGGCGCGCGTGCCCTTGCATCCCGAACCGCCGCTGAATAAGCGGCGTCCATGACCGCGATCTTCGACGAGGGGCCGCCGCCGCCCTGCCCCGTACCCTTCAACCTCGCCGCCCACGTGCTGGCCGCCGGCACCCGCCACCCTGACAAGGTGGCGCTCGCGGTGATCGGGCTGTCGGGTGCCGAACGCTGGAGCTACGCACGGCTCGAGGCTGCGGTGCGCGGCACGGCAACGGGGCTGCTGGCGCGGGGGCTCGAACCGGGCGACCGGGTGCTGATGCGGCTCGGCAACACCGTCGAGTTCCCGCTCGCCTATCTCGGCGCGATCACCGCCGGGCTGGTGCCGGTGCCCACCTCGCCGCAGCTCACCGAGCCGGAAGTCGCGGGCGTGATCGCCACCACAGAACCGCGGCTGATCCTGCGCGGCGATGGCATCGCCTGCCCGAATGATACCGGCCTGCCGGTGCTGGACGAGGCGGCGCTCGACGCCATGCGCGCGCTGCCGCCCGCCGCGTATCACATGGCCGATCCCGACCGGCTCGCCTATATCATCTACACGTCCGGCACCTCGGGCCAACCGCGCGCGGTGATGCACGCTCACCGTGCCATTATCGCACGCGAAATGATGCACGCGGGCTGGTACGGCCTGACCGGGGAGGACCGGCTGTGCCACGCGGGCGCGTTCAACTGGACCTTTACCCTCGGCACCGGGCTGCTCGACCCATGGCGCGCGGGCGCGACCGCGCTGATTCCCGCGCCCGGCGTGACGCCCGCGCAGTTGCCGCTGCTGCTCAAACGGCACGACGCCACGCTCTTTGCCGCCGCCCCCGGCGTCTACCGCAAGATGCTGGCCGCCGGGTCGCTGCCGCCCCTGCCGCGCCTGCGCCACGGGCTTGCAGCGGGCGAGAAGCTGTCGGATGCGATCCGCACCCGCTGGCACGAGGCCACCGGCACCGCCATCCACGAGGCTTATGGCATGTCGGAATGCTCTACCTTCATCTCCGCGAGCCCCGACCGCCCGGCACCCCCCGGCACGCTGGGCCGCCCGCAAAAGGGGCGCCGGGTGGCGATCATCGGCGACGATGGCGCGCCGGTGGCCGATGACGCGGAAGGCACCATCGCCATCCGCCGCGACGATCCCGGCCTGATGCTGGGCTACATGGGCGCGCCAGAGGCGACGGCGGAGAAATTCGTCGGCGACTGGTTCCGCACCGGCGATCGCGGCGCGATGGATGCGACAGGCACCGTCACCTACATGGGCCGCGCCGACGACATGATGAACGCGGGCGGCTACCGCGTCTCACCCATCGAGGTCGAGGCGGCGCTCGGCCTCCATCCCGGCATCCATGAGGCCGCCGTCACCGATATCGAGGTGAAAGAGGATGCGCGCCTCGTCATGGCCTTCTATACTGGCCCCGAACCGCTCGATCCCGCGAGCCTCGACGCGCATTGTCGCGCCCGGCTTGCGGCCTACAAGTGCCCGCACGGCTTCTTTCACGTCGAAAGCCTGCCGACGGGGGCTAACGGAAAACTCCTGCGCCGCGCCCTGCGGCCGATCTACGAGGCCCTCAATGGTCCGGCTTGACATCATCTCCGACCCGATCTGCCCCTGGTGCTACATCGGCAAGACGCTGCTCGACCAGGCGCTCGCGCAGCGCCCCGACCACCCGTTCGAGATCCACTGGCAGCCATTCCAGCTCAACCCCGACATGCCCCCCGAGGGCATGGACCGGCGCGCATACCTGGAGGGCAAGTTCGGCAGCCGCGACGGCGCGGCGCGGGCCTATGCGCCGGTGCTCGAACGCGCCGAGGCGGCGGGGCTCGACATCGACTTTGCGGCGATCCCGCGCACGCCCAACACGATCGACGCGCACCGCCTGCTGCACTGGTCCGAGGTCGAGGGCTGCCAGACGCCGATGGCGATGGCGCTGTTCCGCGCCTATTTCCACGAGGGGCGCGACATCTCGGACCACGAGGTGCTGGCCGATCTCGCCGACGGTCTGGGGATCGACGCGGCGCTCGTCTCGCGGCTGCTGGCCTCGGATGCCGACCGCGAGGAAATCGCCTCCCGCGACGCGCAGTTCCGGCAAATGGGCGTGACCGGCGTGCCGACCTTTGTCGTGGCCGGTCAACACGCGGTCCCCGGCTGCCAGCCGCCCGAAATGTGGCTGCGGGTGATCGACGAGATGACCACGCAGACGGCGAACGGCGCAGGCTGAAGTCCCATGCGCGCGCGCACGCTTCTGGTCCTGCTCGCCGCCGTGATCGTCGGCGGCACTGTGTTTTTCCGCCTCGTCGAGGGGTGGAGCTGGCTCGACAGCTATTTCTTCACCGTGGTCACGCTCTCGACCGTGGGCTATGGCAACCTCGTGCCGGCCACGGTGGCGGGCAAGATCGGCACCACAGTGTTCATCATCACCGGGCTCGGTATCTTCGCGGCGGCGATCCAGCGCTTCGGCTTTCACGCCATCGCCCGCCACCGCCGCGAGAGCGAGGCGGAATCCGAGGCCCGCCACTCCCTCGCCGCCCAGCGCAGCAAGAAGAAATGACCGCCCCGCAGCCCCCGGCGCGCCCGCTGCCGCCGCGCGCGGAGTTCATCGCGCTGATGGCGATGATGGCCGCCTCGGTGGCCTTTTCCATCGACGCGATGTTGCCCGCGCTGTCGGTCATCGCCGCCGATCTCAGCCCCGCCGACCCCAACCGCGCGCAATTGATCGTCACCGCCTTTCTGGCCGGGCTGGGGCTGGGCACGCTGATCGCCGGGCCGCTCTCGGACAGCTATGGCCGCCGCCCGGTGATCCTCGCGGGCGCCGCGATCTACATGGGCGGCGCGGCGCTGGCAATCACGGCGCAATCGCTCGACACGCTGCTCGCGGCGCGCGCGGTGCAGGGCCTCGGCGCGGCGGCGTTCCGCATCGTGGCGCTGGCAATCATCCGCGATGTCGCCGCGGGGCGCGAGATGGCGCGGCTGATGTCCTTTGTGATGATGGTCTTCGCGCTCACCCCGGCGATGGCCCCGCTCATCGGCGCGGGGCTGATCGCGCTGGCGGGATGGCGGGCGGTGTTCGCGGCGTTCATCCTCTTCGCCCTCGCCCTCTCGACCTGGATGATGCTGCGCCTGCCGGAGCCGCTGCCGCCCGCCCGCCGCAGCCGGTTTCGCCTGCGCCCGCTGGCGCTGGCGATGCGGCAGGTGGTGGCCCACCCCGTCACCCGCCGCGCCATCGCGGTGCAGATGCTGGCGATGACCACGCTCTTCACCTCGCTCAGCGTGGTGCAGCCGACATTTGACGCGACCTTCGGACGCGGCGCGGAATTTCCGTTCTGGTTCTTCGGCATGGCGCTGGTCGCGGGCAGCGGCAGCCTGGTGAACGCGCGGCTGGTGGGCCGCCTTGGCATGGTGCGGATGGTGCGCGCGGCACTCACGGTGCAGGTGGCGCTCACCTCGCTGGCGATCCTCGCATGGGCCGTGGGCCTGCCGCCGGGGCCGCAATTCGCGGTGTTCCTTGTCTGGCAAACCGGCGTGTTCGTGCAGGCGGGCTTCACGCTCGGCAATCTCAACGCGCTGGCGATGGCACCTATGGGCGAGGTCGCGGGCATGGCCGCGAGCGTGACCGGCGCGGTCGCCACGCTGGGCAGCGTGGCGCTCGCCATCCCCATCGGCCAGCAATTCGACGGCACGCCGATGCCCGCGCATCTGGGCGTGCTGGCGGCGGTGCTGGCGGGGCTGGCGCTGCTGCACGGGCTGCGCGGCACGGCGGCAGAGACGGTGTGAGGGCGCTGCCATTCGACCCGCCGCCGGTTGAGGACCCGCGCAGCACCACACAGCACCTATCCGCTTTCGAACGGCAGGCTGCGTTAAAGGCTCCGAGCCCATTTCGTTCATTTTTTATGTATACCGTCGCATACTATCTTTCCCGCGCCACGCGTTTCCGCTATGAGGCATCCAAGCGGACGAGTCGTCCGGACCGCACCGGATCGCAAGGAGGAGCCCAGAGATGGCCAACACCGACACCCCCGACATCATCTACACAAAGGTGGACGAAGCCCCCGAGCTCGCCTCGGGCTCGCTCCTGCCGATCATTCAACGCTTCGCGTCCGCCGCCGGCATCACCGTCGGGACGCGCGACATCTCGCTCGCCGGGCGCATCCTCGCCGCCTTTCCCGATTATCTGACCGACGATCAGCGTCAGCCCGACCACCTCAAGGCGCTGGGCGAGATTGTCAGAACGCCTGCCGCCAACGTCATCAAGCTGCCCAACATCTCCGCCTCCGAGCCGCAGCTCGTGGCGGCGATCCGCGAATTGCAAGGCCAGGGCCATACCCTGCCCGACTACCCCTTTGATCCGCAGACCGACGACGAGAAAGCCGTCCGCGCACGCTATGACGCGCTCAAGGGCTCGGCGGTGAACCCGGTCCTGCGCGAGGGCAATTCAGACCGCCGCGCCGCCCCCGCGGTCAAGAAGTACGCGCAAGCCAACCCGCACCGCATGGGCGACTGGTCGCCAGACAGCAAGACCCGCGTCGCCACCATGTCGGCGGGCGATTTCTTCTCCAACGAGCGCTCCGCCACCCTGCCCGGAGCGACCGGCGCGAAGGTCGTGCTGGAGACGGCGACCGGCGAAACCGTGCTCAAGGACGGGCTGAGCTACCCCGAAGGAACCGTGGTCGATGCCACCTGCATGAGTGCCGCCGCGCTCGACGCCTTCCTCGCCGGGGAGATCGAAAAAACCAAATCCGAGGGCATCCTGTTTTCGCTGCACATGAAGGCTACGATGATGAAGGTGTCGGACCCGATCATCTTCGGCCACGCGGTAAAACAGTTCCTCGCGCCCGTGTTCGAAAAATACGGCGACGAGATGAAGGCGCTCGGCGTGTCGCCCAATGCAGGGCTGGGCGACCTGCTGGAGCGCGTGAAGGACCGCAAGGATATCCTCCAGGCCATCGACGCCTGCATGGCCGACCGCCCGGCGATGTACATGGTCGATTCCGGCAAGGGAATCACCAACCTGCACGTCCCCTCGGATGTCATCATCGACGCCTCGATGCCCGCCCTCATCCGGGGCGGTGGCAAGGGCTGGGGGCCCGACGACAAGGAGCACGACGCCGTCTGCGTCATCCCCGACAGCTCCTACGCGCCGGTCTATGACGAGGCGATCCGCTTCTTCAAGGAGAACGGAAAACTGAACCCCGCGACCGCCGGAACGGTGCAGAATATCGGCCTGATGGCGCAGAAGGCCGAGGAATACGGCTCCCACCCCACCACCTTCGAGATCCCGCAGGCGGGCACCGTCAGGATGATCCTCGACGACGGCACGGTGCTGCACGAAACGCAGGTCGAGGCGGGCGATATCTGGCGCTCGTCCAACGCCCGCAAGGCCCCGATCGAGGACTGGGTGCACCTCGCCATCGCGCGGCAGAAGGAGACCGGCTACCGCGCGATCTTCTGGCTCGACGAGGCGCGCCCGCACGACGCCGAACTCATCAAATATATCAAGCCGATCCTCGATGCCGAGGGCGTTGCCGACCGGTTCGAGATCATGACCCCGCGCGCCGCCACCCGCGCCTCGCTGGAAACCATCACGCGGGGCGAGAGCTGTATCTCGATCACCGGCAACGTGCTGCGCGACTACCTGACCGATCTCTTCCCGATCCTCGAACTGGCCACCTCGGCCAAGATGCTCTCGATCGTCAAGCTGATGAACGGGGGCGGGTTGTTCGAGACCGGCGCGGGCGGCTCGGCCCCGAAACATGTGCAGCAGCTTCTGGCCGAAAACCACCTGCGCTGGGACAGCCTCGGCGAATTCTGCGCGCTCGGCGAAAGCCTCAAGTTCCTCGCACAGACCCACGACAACGCCCGCGCCCGCGTGCTGGGCGAAGCGGTCGAGGCCGCGACGCAAGAGGTGCTCGACCATGGCCGCTCGCCGTCGCGCAAGGCGGGCGAGCCGGACAACCGCGACAGCCACTACTGGTTCGCCCGCTACTGGGCCGAGGCGCTGGCCGCACAATCGGACGACGCGGGCCTCGCCGAGGAATTCGGCCCCGTGGCCCGCGCGCTGGCCGAGGCCGAGGCGCAGATCACCGGCGAGCTGGCGGCAGCGCAGGGCAGCGCGGCGGATACCGGCGGCTACTACCACCCCGACGCGGAGAAACTCGCCTCGGTGATGCGCCCCTCGGCGACGCTGAACGGCATCATCGGGTGAGGTGAGCGGCGGAGGCAGGGGGGCGATTCTGGCTTGGAAGGGACATTCGCCTCCCTGTCCCCGGCGCGGAATCAAGGCCGAAGGCCGCCGCGCCATCGCATGTCCGCCCCGTCGCACCGAAGGTGCGCCGATACAGTCGGCACGCCTTTGGCGTGACGGACAGGCGATTTGGCCAAGCCAGCGCGCCGATTAAGACTTTTGCGGGAAAGCAGACATAAAGCGCACTGAACACCCGTCGGCTCGCCTGCCCGCGGACATGCAATGGCGCGGCTCACCCCAACAGCCCCTACAGGCCAATGCCGCCCCCCAACCCTTCCCGCACCACCCCACCGCTGATATAGCCTGACCAGACCCACCCAAACCCCGGAGCGCGCCCCATGTCAAAGATCAAGGTCGAGAACCCCATCGTCGAGATGGACGGCGACGAGATGACCCGCATCATCTGGGATTTCATCAAGCAGAAACTCATCCTTCCCTATCTCGACCTGGACCTGCTCTATTACGATCTCGGTATCGAGGAGCGTGACCGCACCGAGGATCAGATCACCATCGACGCGGCGGAAAAGACCAAGGAGGTCGGCGTCGCCGTCAAATGCGCCACCATCACCCCCGACGAGGGCCGGGTCGAGGAATTCGGCCTGAAAAAGATGTGGCGCAGCCCCAACGGCACCATCCGCAACATCCTGGGCGGCGTGGTGTTCCGCGCGCCGATCATCTGCCGCAACGTGCCCCGCCTCGTGCCCGGCTGGACCCGGCCCATCGTCATCGGGCGCCACGCCTTCGGCGATCAGTACAAGGCCACCGACATGAAATTCCCCGGCCCCGGCACCCTGTCGATGAAATTCGTGGGCGAGGACGGCACGGTGATCGAGGAAGAGGTCTACAAGGCCCCCTCCTCGGGCGTCTACATGGGCATGTACAATCTCGACGCCTCGATCATGGACTTCGCCCGCGCCTCGATGAACTACGCGCTCGACATGGGCTGGCCGCTCTATCTCAGCACCAAGAACACCATCCTCAAGCAGTATGACGGGCAGTTCATGCTCCTCTTCCAGAAGGTCTACGAAGAGGAATTCAAGGACAGGTTCGAGGCCAGGGGCATCGAATACCAGCACCGCCTGATCGACGACATGGTGGCCTGCGCGATGAAATGGAACGGCGGCTTCGTCTGGGCCTGCAAGAATTACGATGGCGACGTACAGTCCGACACCGTGGCGCAGGGCTTTGGCTCGCTGGGGCTGATGACAAGCCAGTTGCTCACCCCCGACGGCAAGATCATGGAGGCCGAGGCCGCCCACGGCACCGTCACCCGCCACTACCGCCAGCACCAGCGCGGCGAACAGACCTCGACCAATTCCACCGCCTCGATCTTTGCCTGGTCCGGCGGGCTCAAACACCGCGCCAAGCTTGACGACAACGCCGAGCTGGCGCATTTCGCCGACACGCTGGAACGGGTCGTGGTCGAGACCATCGAATCGGGCGACATGACCAAGGATCTCGCGCTCCTCGTCGGCCCCGATCAGGGCTGGCGCACCACGATGGGCTTTCTCGAAAAGGTGGACGAGAATCTCGACAAGGCGCTCGGGGCCTGAGCGACCGCGAACGGCCGCTCCCGGCGGGGATGGCAACCGGTCGCCGCTGGGCGCGAGCGCCTGCAACGCCGCGCCGCTCCCGCCATGTCCCCGGGGTCAGGCATCGGCACGGCGGCCGCCTCCCTGCCCGCGCGGCATGACCCGCAGCCATATCCCGTCGCGGCCCCGCACCGTCAGATGCGCCACCGGCATCGCCGCCCGGCCCGCGACCGCCTCGACCCGGTAGGCCCGCACCAGCATCGCCAGCAAGAGCGGCCCCTCGATCATGGCAAACCCCGCCCCGGGGCAGACGCGGCTGCCCGCCGAGAACGGAATCCAGGCCCGGCGCAGGCCGTCCCTCCCGTTCCCGTCGGCATGGCGCGCAGGGTCGAATTCATCGGGCCGCTCCCACAGCCGTTCGTGGCGGTGCAGGTGCCAGGGGCTCAGCACCACCTGCGCACCGCGCGGCACCTCGCGCCCGCGAAACCGCTCGGGGCAGGCCGTCTCGCGCACCATCATCGGCACCGGCGGGTAGAGGCGCAGCGTCTCGCGGAACACGTCGCGCGCCACCCGCAGCCGCCCCATATCGGCAAATTCCGGCGCGCGGTTGCCCATCACCTCCGCCGCCTCCGACGCCACACGCTCCTGCCAGTCGGGGTAAAGCGCCAGCAGATAGAGCGCCCAGGCCAGCGCCGAGGCGCTCGTCTCGTGACCCGCAAGGAAAAAGATCGCAACCTGATCGACCATTTCCGTTGTGTCGAACCGCGCGCCGGTTTCGGGATCGGCGGTGGTCATGATCTTGGTCGCCAGATCGTCGGGCGCGTTTCCCGCCTCGATCTCGTTCATGCGCTGCGCCGTCAACTGCGTGATCAGCGCGCGGATGGTATGGGCGGTCTCCCTTGTCCGGCGGCGATGAAAGCGCGGAAACCAGCGCGGCAGCGGGACAAACGCCGCAAGGTTGAGCACCGGCTGCGTGCGCTGATGCGCCTTGAACTGCGCGAACACCCGCGCCGCCGTCGCGTTCTCGATGGGGATCGAGAACAGCGTGCGAAAGATCACGTCCGCCGCCGCGTGGCTGGTCTGTTCCTCGATCTCCACAGGGCTGCCATCCGCCAGCGGCTTGAGCCGCGCCACCGCGCCCTGCCCCGCCGCCACCATCGCCGGGAACGTGTCGCGCAGCCGCCCGCCCTCGAAGGCGGGGTCGATGATCCGGCGCTGACGCTTCCATGTCTCGCCATTGGTGACGAAGACCGACTGCCCGAGCAAGGGCCGCAACCCCTCCGAAACCCTTGTGGATTTGGGAAAGTCCTCGGGCCGCTGCCGCAGCACCAGATCGACGAGACCGGGATCGTTGCACAGGTAGGAGCGAAAGAACGGCGTGCGAAACTCGGCCATCCACGCGCGGTAGAGCCGCGCCGGCTGCGCCGAGAGGATGTCGGCGCGAAACAGCCGCATGTAGCGCCAGAGCGAGACGCGGCCCTCCCGCGCCGGGGGCTTGGGCGGGATCATGGTGCCACGCTCCGATAGCCCGAAACGGCCCGCTCGATCCGCGCGGGTGACGGCGTGCGGCCCGCGAACCGGTCGGCCAGCGTCCGCGGCCCCGCCGTGATCGCAAAGTAATCGTAGTCGCCGGGCCGGTCGAAGGCGCAAAGATACTGGAAATGCAGCCGGAAGAACCGCCAGCGAAGGCTGCGCCACCGCGCCGGGCTCAGCGTCCGCGTGAACGCCGCCGAGATCACCAGCGGCCAGCGCTTCGCCGGGGGGGCCACGCCGCTCACGGCCACCGGGTCGCACAGCGCGAATGCACAGCCATCGCCGGGCGCGGTCACGTCGAGCCAGAACAGTTCCTCGCGCCCGCTCAGATACGCGAGATCGGCGCGCAGCCGCCAGGCGCGCGGCAGGAACGAGACCATCGGCACCACCTGCCCCAGGCTCAGGAACGACAGCGCCGGGCCATCCGCGGGCACGCGGCCTTCGCGGATCAGGCCGGCCAGAACCGACACCGCCAGATGCGCGCCCGACGAGTGGCCCACCACCAGCACCTCGTCGCACCGGTCCTGCAAGGCGTCGGCGATGGCGTCGCCAAACACCGCCATCCGCGCCTCCATTTCCGGCGGACAGGCCCCCAGCCACCGCGCCGACCAGGCGTAGTCGTGCATCAGGTAATAGGCGTAGAACCGGCCATCCATGCGCCGGAATGCCGCCAGCACCACCGGCACCGATGCCAGCCCGCCCCACGCGGCCCACGGGTGCAGGATCGCCAGCACCCGCCCCAGGAGCCACGCCGCCAAGAGCGCCAGCCCAAGCTGCACCAGCAAGACCCCCACCGGGTAAAGCGCCGCGATCACCGGCCCCTTGCGCAGCCGCATCAGCCGGAACAGCGCGCCGGTGCCGATATAGGTGGTGGCGGTGCGGATCAGTTGCCCGTAGGTGGCCAGGATCCCCTGCGCCATGCTGCCCTTGACTATGTCGGACCAGCCCAGAACCTCGATCCGCGCCGCCGCCCGCTGCCCCTCGATCCGCGCCGCCACGTCCCAGCCAAAGCGGCCCCCGCCGGCCGCGGGCGCAAGCGTGATCTCGTGGCCCGAGACGGCGGCCTGCGCCGCCGCCTCCTGGCGGTAGAGCTCGCGGTAGCGGCGCGGCGGGATCGGGTCGTAGCCGGGGATGTAGAACACCCGACGGCGCCGCACGCCGCCCTGCGCCCGCGCCTCCTCCCGGCCCCGTTCGTCCTCGTTTCGCATATCCGCCCGCGTTCCCGCCTCTCGTGCTCAGCCTACAGCGGAAATCCGGCGAGCTTAAGGCCCCTGCGCGCCGCGCCCGGCACGCCCGATTTCCGCCCCCGTGACAGGGGCTTGACGCCGGGCGCGGGTGGATTCACTGTGACATGGTTTCCAGACTCGTCCAACATCCGAGGTCCCCTTGAGCACCCAGCTTGCCGATACCGTCGCCCTCCTGCGCGAGCTTGTCGCCTTTCCCACCATCTCGGAGGTGAGCAATCTCGACATGATCGCCTGGCTCGGCCACCGGCTGGAATCCTGCGGCGCGCGGGTCGATATCTTCCACGACGAGATCGGCCACAAGGCCAACCTCTTTGCCACCCTCGGCCCCGAGCGCGATGGCGGCATCGTTCTGTCGGGCCATTCCGACGTGGTGCCGGTCGCCGAACAGGACTGGGCGTCGGACCCGTTCGAATTGATCGAGCATGACGGGCGGCTCTACGGGCGCGGCACCTGCGACATGAAGGGCTTCATCGCCACCGCCGTGTCGATGGCCCCGCTGCTCGCCAAGCGTGCGACAGCCCGCCCGCTGCATTTCGCCTTCACCTATGACGAGGAGGTGGGCTGCCTCGGCGGCCAGGCCCTGATCGACAGCCTGAGCGCCCGCGGCATCCGCCCGGGCGTGGCGATCATCGGCGAGCCCACCTCGATGCGGGTGATCGAGGGGCACAAGGGCTGCTACGAATACACCACCCGCTTCTACGGGCAGGCCGGGCACGGCTCGGCCCCCGAACGCGGGGTGAACGCGGTGGAATACGCCGTGCGCTACGTCAACCGCCTGCTGGAACTGGCCGAGGCGCTGCGCGCCCGCGCGCCGGAGGGCAGCCGCTTCGACCCGCCCTGGTCCACCATCAACACCGGCTCGGTCAAGGGCGGCGTGGCGCATAACGTCATCGCGTCCAACGCCGCCGTGGAATGGGAAATGCGCCCGGTGCAGCGCTCGGATGCCGAGTTCGTCAAGGACGATCTCAGGCGCTATTGCGAGGAGATGCTGCTGCCGCGGATGTGCGCGATCTTTCCCGACGCCGCGATCACCACCGAAGTGATCGGCGAGGTCGACGGGCTCGAGCCCGCCACCCTCAACGAGGCGCGCGACATCGTCATGGACCTCACCGGCGCCGACGCGCCCGAGCTTGTCCCCTTCGGCACCGAGGCCGGGCTGTTTCAGAGCTACGGCACCTCGGCGGTGGTCTGCGGACCCGGCTCCATCGAGCAGGCGCACAAGCCCGACGAGTTCATCTCGCTCGACCAGTTGCAGAACTGCATCGACATGCTCTGGCACCTCGGCGACAAGCTCGACGCCTGAGCCGGGGGCGGGCATCGACGGGAATGGCCTTGAGGGGACGTTGGGTGAGCCGCGCCATCGTCAGGCCGCGGGCTGGCGATCCGACGGTTATTCAGGGCACTTTATGTCTCAGCATCCGTAAAACCTGTAATCGGTGCGCATACTTGACGATATCGCCAGTCCGTCACGCCGAAGGCGTGCCGCGTATACCGGCGCACCTCCGGTGCGACGGGGCGGCCTGGCGTTGGCGCGGCGGCCTTCGGCCTTGATTCCGCGCCGGGACCAAGCATCCACCGTCCGCTCCAGACCAGATCCGCCCCCTTCACGACGACCCCTGCCAGGAACCGCACGCCTGCCACCGGACCGTCGTCCACGCAACCAGGCGCGCACCAGAGACAGACAGGCGCCCGTTCATCAGGTGCCGAACACTTGCGTCGGACAAGCGCAGATGCGCAACGCATTTTTCCGGGCGGTGCGGGGAATTGCTGTCGGTCAGAGATGCGTGGCCATGCTGCACCTCTCACGTTCAAGAATTCCCCCGTTGCGACGGAATTTCAAGAACGGGCGACCATGCCGGGCACCCGACACGACAGGTTCCACCCGGGTTCCGGGCCGGGCACCGTGCTCACTTCAGCGCGTTGATCGGCACCTTCAGCGTCATGTTGCCCTGCCCGTCATAGGGCATCTCGCCGGCGCGCATGTTGACCTGGATCGACGGGATGATCAGCCGCGGCATCGAAAGTTGCGCGTCGCGCTCGGTGCGGAACCGGACGAATTCCTCCTTCGTCTTGCCGCCGCCGACATGGATGTTGGTCTCGCGCTCCTCCGCGATCGTCGTCTCCCACGCGATCTCGCGCCCGCCGGGGCCGTAATCGTGGCAGATAAAGAGGCGCATCTCGCCCGGCAGGGCCAGAACCTTCTGGATGCTGTCATAGAGCGCGCCCGCGTCGCCGCCCGGAAAATCGGCCCGCGCCGAGCCGCCATCGGGCATGAAGAGCGTATCCCCGGCAAAGGCCGCGTTGCCGATGACATGCACCATGCAGGCGGGGGTATGGCCGGGCGTGGCGATGGCAAAGCCCTGCATGGTGCCGATCATGTAGGTGTCGCCATCCTCAAAGAGCGCGTCGAACTGGCTGCCGTCGCGCTGAAACTCGGTGCCCTCGTTGAAAATCTTGCCGAACGTGTCCTGCACCGCGATGATGCCCGCGCCGACGCCGACCTTGCCGCCCAGCTTCTCCTGGATGTAGGGGGCCGCGCTCAGGTGATCGGCGTGAACATGCGTCTCGATGATCCATTCGAGGCGCAGGCCCCTGCCCTCCACCGCCGCGATCAGCCTGTCGGCGCTGTCGGTGGCGATGCGTCCCGCCGCGTAATCGAGGTCGAGCACGCTGTCGATGATCGCGCAGGCGCGGCTTTCAGGGTCCGTCACCAGATAGGAGACGGTATTGCTGGCCGCGTCGAAGAACCCCTCGACAAGCGGCTCCACCTCCATATTCACCTGATAATCCGTCATGATCCCCTCCCTTCGGGTCGTCATCATTCGATGGGGCCGTCCGCCTTTGTCCACGCGCCGATGCCGCCGCGCAGGTTGACCACCGGCTTGAGCCCCATATCCATCGCCACCTGCGCGGCCAGCGCCGATCGCCCGCCGCTGGCGCAGTAGAAGACATAGGTCTTGTCCTGGTTGAATGCGGGCTTGTGCGCCGGGCTTTCGGGGTCGATGTGAAACTCCATCATCCCCCGCGACGAGGCGACGGCACCGGGGATGATCCCGGTCTTGGCCTGCTCGTCCCCGTCGCGCAGATCGACAAAGACATGGGTGTCGCTGCCCACCAGCGGCAGCGCCTCCTCGACGCTCATCTCCGGCACCGCGTCCCGTGCCGCCTTGACGATCTCCTTGGCGCTTTTCGTGATTGTCTGTGCCATGTGCGGCTCCTTTTCCGTAGCGGTCCACCCGAATTTACGCATCAGCGCGCCCAGCGGCCAGTCGAACGCCACGGCCCCCGGACAGCAGCAGGCGTGCATGGCGCGCCCGGTCATATCCCGAGATGCAGCTTCGGCTTCCAGAATGGCCGGAACAGCTCGATCTTGGGGCAGCGGTCCATCACCACCTGCATCCCCGCCGCCTCGGCACGGCGCGCGGCCTCGTGATCGACCACGCCGATCTGCCCCCAGAGCACGCGCGCCCCGATGGCAATGGCCTCCTCGGCCACCTCCGCCAGATCCTCGGCGCGGCGAAACACCTGCACCATGTCGACGGGCCGGTCGATGCTGTCGAGCGAGGGGTAGACCTTGATGCCGCGGATCTCGTCCAGCCCGGGGCGCGGATTGACCGGGATCATGTCATAGCCGGTCTCATGCAGCACGCGCAGCACACCGTAGCTGAATTTGGTCTTGTCGGGGCTGGCGCCCACCATGGCGATGGTCTTGACCGATTTGAGGATGCCTTGCAGATAGGCGTCGGTATAGGGCTGGGTGTGATCCATCTCAGGGCTCCTTGGGGGTGGCGATATCGGCCTTCAATTCATGCGATTGAAGCGGGTCGAGAAACGGGTTGCGGTAAAGCTGCCCATGGCTCTCGACGCCGATTTCCAGCGTGATGTCGGTGACGGGGCGCGCCACGCAGAGGATGACATAGCCATTGGCGATCTGCCGGTTGTTGAGCGCGACCTGCCGCCGCTGATCGACCTCGCCACCCGTGAGCCGGGCCGCGCAGGTGATGCAGCCGCCGTATTTGCAGCCATAGGGCAGATCGACCCCCTGCTCGCGCAGGGTATCGAGCAGCGGGCGGCGCGCCTCGACCTCGTAGGTGGCATTGCCGCGATTGGCGATTGTCACGGTCCGCGTGGTCATAGCCAGATATCGCTGGTGCAGTCGCCGCCGGGATAGCGCGCCTCGTGACAGCGGCTCGGCCCGTTGGGCTCCTGCCCGAAATCGACGATGAAATCGGGGTTGAGGGTCATGCCGCCGTTCTCCGGGTCGCAGTCGATCATCACCATCACCCCGCCCTTTTCGCGGATCGAGGGGTAGAACTGGTTGTCCCATGTCGAGAACAGAGAGGTGGTGACGTAGAGCCGCCGCCCGTCCAATGAGAGCTGGAACATCTGCGGCCCGCCCGCCATCTCGACCCCGTTCACGACCGGCGCACGGCCCAGAAGGCCGCCCATCCAGACCTGCCCGGTCAGTTTCGGATTGTGCGGATCGCTGATGTCATACTGCCGCATGTCGCCGTGCAGCCAATTGTTGATGTAGATATACTTGTCATCCATCGACACCAGCAGCGCTGACATCACCCCCGGCACGGGAATGGGCCATTCGGGATGCGGCTCGTTGGCCACGTCGATGATCTTTTCCCATCGCCACTCGCCCGCCTCGTCGCGCCACCAATGTATGACATTCGTGCTGAGCGCGGCGCAGCAAAAGCCGTGCGTGCTGTCGGGGTCGTGGTGAAACTTCACCTCCAGCGGGATGAGCCCGTCCTCGCCCAGATACATGGACTGAATCGGCTCGCGCTTCTCGAAATCCCAGAAATGCAGCTCGCGCCCGTATTTCAGGTGGCCCACCTCTTCCAGATCAAAGCCCGGCATGAAGGTGTTGGGCGCGGCCCATTCCGACGACACCATGATGTTGTGGCGCGGCTGATACCAGAAATCGTAGCCGAACTTGATGTCGCCCATGGAATTTTCCCACCGGCCCACGATCTCGAACTCCTTGTTGAGATGCAGGTAGCCGCCGGGGGCCTCGCCCTTGGCGTCGCCCAGAAACGAGATGATGATCTCGGAGCCCAGACAATGCACCGTGTGCGGCCCCGACAGATCGGCCTTGGCCTTGATCTCGGCCCCGTCGATCACCTTGTGCAGGCGCGGCGCGCGCGGGTCGGTGGCGGTATCGACGACATGGATGTTGTTGGAGCGCACGCCGGGCAGCAGCAGGTATTTGCGCGACATGCCGGCATCGTCATGGCAGCTTGAGCAGGCGTTCCAGCCCATATGGTGCAGCTCGTCGCCGATGCCGGGCATTTCCAGCCGGTGAATCACCTCGGAATAGGTCGGGCTCTCGGGGTCCACGTCCACGGTGGCGAGGTAATCCGGCTTTTGAATACCGGTGCCCGTGTAGATCGCGATCGTATACAGCAGCTTTTCGCGCGGGGCCTTGATCGCCTCGGCGGGGCTTGCATAGCCCGGTCCGCAACACTCCATGAGAATCTCCTCCTCCTCCACCTTGACTTCCCGTAGCAAATTTCAAATGATGAGACAAACGTTCATTTTATGAGACAACCATGCATCTCGAAAGATTGACCAGCCTGCTTGAGGCCGTGGCCGTCGCGGGCCGCGCCGTCACCACGCCCGAGATCCAGCAGGCCACCGGCCTGCCGCGTCCCACCTGCTACCGCCTGCTGCAATCGCTGGCCGAGCACCGCCTGCTCGACGAGCCCGAGCCGGGGCGCTTCCTGATCGGCGAACGGCTGGTGCGGCTGGCGCTGCTGGGTCAGACGGATGTGGACGCGAGCGCCGCCGCCGCGCCCACCCTGCGCGAGGCCGCCGACCGCTTCGGCGAGGCGGTGTTCCTGTCGCGGTTTCGCAATCGCGGCGTGGAGATCATCCATGTCGAGACACCGCAGGACGCCACGCGCTCTTTCGTGCACCCCGGTCTCGGGTTCCGGCCGATGCATGCCTGCTCGTGCTCCAAGGTGATCGCCGCCTTTGCCGAGGACGGCTTTCGCGAGGACATTCTCAACGGCCCGATGCGCCGCTACACGCCGCAGACCAAGCACGACCCGGAGGCGCTGCGCGCCGAGTTCGAGACGGTCCGCATGACCGGCTATGCCGAATGCGTCGAGGAGATCGAGGTCGGCGTCTCGTCGGTCGCAGCCCCCATCCGCATCGGCAATATCGGTGCCACCTTCAGCATCGGCGCGACCGGCCCAGTGCGCCGCTTCACCGAAAAACGCCGCGCCGAAATCGGCCGCGACCTGCGCGAGCACGCCGACAAGGTGGCGCTCGCGCTGCAAATGCACGGGTAATCGCCGCCGCGGCGGCACCGGGCCGGCCCCTGCGCCTACCCCTTCGGCCGCGCTCTCGCCGCCATCACGTCGCGCCCCAGCGTCAGCGTGTAGGCTTCCAGTTCCGACAGCGCCGCCTGCGCCGCCCCGTCCTCGTGGCGCTCCAGCGCGTCGGCGATGCGGGTGTGAAAGCCGACGATCGCCTCGCGCGACCGCGCGGTGAAGGTGATCATGTTCATCAGCGGCTGCATCGCCTCGACCGCCCCCGCCAGTTGATACGACAGCACCGGATTGTCCGCGCTGTCCACCAAGGCCCGGTGATACGTGACATCCGAGGCGCAAAAGCTCTCATCCGTCAGCCCCGGCTGCCCCTGCCGGTGAATCTCGGCCCGCATCGTGGCCAGCGTGTCAGGCGTGCGGCGCGCGGCGGCCAGCGGCGTGCAGGCGCGTTCCAGCGCATAGCGCGCCTCGCAGGCCACATCAAAGCTGATCGCGTTCATCGACAGCAGCAGCGTCGAGGTGGTGATATGCTGGCCATAGGCCTCCGGGTAACTCAGCCGGTTGACAAAGGCCCCGCCGAACGCCCCCCGTGCCGTGCGAATGAGAGATTGCGCCGCCAGCCGCTTCAGCGCCTCGCGCACCGTCGGGCGCGACACCTCGAAGTGATCGGCGAGTTCCGCCTCGGACGGCAGGCGCTCGTCCACGATCAGCCGCCCGGTCATGATCTCCTCGCGGATGGCCTCGGCGATCTGTGCCGAAAGGTCGGCCTTGTTATCGGGATCAATTTTCATTTGTCTTACATTTAAATGTCTGACAATTTAAACGCAAGAGATGAGTCGTGAGGGAGAGCGCGATGATCGCGGCACAGGTCAGGCGAATGGGCGGCGGGCACTGGCTGGTGCTGTTCGGCCTCATTCTGGGGGCCTGGGGGCTGCTCTATGCCATGGCGCTGCCTGCGGACCTGCGCGACGGCGCGGTGATCTACGGCGCGGATTTCCTGCAAAGCCTGTGCATCGTCACACCCGATGCCGCCGGGTTTGGCCGCATCATCCTCATGTGGGCGCTGATGTCGGCGGCGATGATGGCCCCCACCGCGCTCCCGGCCTTCGCCACCTATGAAGAGCTGAGCCATACCGGCGAGACCCGCTTCGGCGCGCTGGTCACCGGGTATCTGTCGGTCTGGCTGGGCTTTTCGGTGTTGGCCGCAGCCGCGCAGATGGCGCTCTTTCAGGCGGGTCTTCTGACCGCCTTCGGCGACAGCCGCTCGGGCGGTCTCTCGGCGGCGCTGCTGGCGCTCGCAGGACTGTACCAGTTCAGCCCCGCCAAGGACGCGTGCCTGTCGAAATGCCGCCGCCCGCTGGCGTTCTTCATGCAGCACTGGGACGAGGGCGCGGCGCGTAACGGCGTCCGCCTTGGCCTTGTCTGCCTGGGCTGCTGCTGGGCGCTGATGCTGCTGGCCTTCGTGGGCGGGGTGATGAACCTCGCCTTCATGGGGCTGGCCACGGTGATCATGGTGCTGGAAAAACTGCCGCAGATCGGTGCCTGGCTCACCCGCCCCCTGGGCGTCGTGCTGCTGGCCGCATCGGTCTGGGTTCTATTCGCGACAATATGACAGAGGAGGCCACGACATGGCATTGGACGACGCAAGCGTGGGCACGGTGCCCTGGACGATCAAGGGGGAGTTGATCCTCAACTGCAACTGCACGGTGTTCTGCCCCTGCGTGGTCAGCCTCGGCAAGCACGCGCCCACCGAAGGCTACTGCCAGGCATGGTCGGGCGTGCGCATCGACGAGGGGCAATATGGCGATACCGACCTCAGCGGGCTCAACGTCGGCCTGATGCTGGAAATCCCCGGCCTGATGGCGCGCGGCAACTGGAAGGCCGCCGCCTATATCGACGAACGCGCCAGCGACGACGCCTATGAGGCGCTGGTCAACATATTCTCCGGCAAGGCGCGCGGCACCACCGGCCTCTTCGGCGTGCTGGTCAGCGAATTTCTGGGGGCTGAACGCGCGCCGGTCATCTTCGAGACCGAAGGCAAGGCCCGCCGCCTGATGGTCGGCAAGAAGATCCAGGGCGAGGTGGTCCCGGTCGAGGGCCACAAGGGCGAGGATATCGTCGTCACCAACACCGAATACTGGATGGGCCCCGACATCACCGTCGCCACCGCCACCAAGGGCCGCGTGCGCGCCTTTGGCCGGGTCTGGGATTTCGACGGGCGCAGCGCGGAAATCTGCCAGATCGACTGGAAGGGCCCGCGCTGATGATGCTGACGGCGGATTATGTCGCGCTGATGGCGCGCTATAATGCGTGGCAGAACGCGCAGATCACGCGCGCCATAGACGGGGTGAGCCTCAAGGTCTTGACCGAGGATCACGGGGCGCATTTCTCGTCGATCCTCGGCACGCTCAACCATATCCTCTGGGCCGACCGCATGTGGCTGCACCGGTTTGGCGTGGAGGACACCCGCCCCGAGGGCGGCATCGCCGAGAGCACCACGCTCACCCCCACCGCGCCCGCCTGGAGCGCCGAGCGTTTCACCACCGATGGCCGGATCAATGCCTGGGCGAGCCGCGTGCACAGCATCGACCTGACCGGCGATCTGACGTTCTACTCGGGCGCGCTCGGGGCCGAGATCACCACACCCATGGCCGCCTGCGTCGCCCATCTCTTCAACCACCAGACCCATCACCGCGGGCAGGTCCACGCGATGCTGACGCGCGCCGGGCTGCCCGCCCCGGTGACCGATATCCCCTTCATGCCCGAGGAGACACAATGAACGCACCCTTGCTGTCCCTGTCGCGCCGGTTGCGCCGCACGCCCTTTTCCGACGGGGTCGAGGCGGCGGGCGTCCGCGCCTATACGGTCTACAACCACATGCTGCTGCCCACGGTGTTCCGCTCCATCGATGAGGATTACCGCCACCTCAAGGACGCGGTGCAGATCTGGGACGTGGCCTGCGAGCGGCAGGTGGAGTTGCGCGGCCCCGATGCGGGCCGCCTGATGCAGATGCTGACGCCCCGCGACCTGCGCGGCATGACGCCGGGGCAGTGCTATTACGTGCCCATCGTCGATGAGACGGGCGGCATGCTCAACGACCCTGTCGCCGTGAAGCTGGCCGAGGATCGCTGGTGGATTTCGATTGCCGATTCGGACCTGCTCTACTGGGTGCGCGCCACCGCGCATGGCTGGCGGCTCGACGTGCTGGTCGATGAGCCGGACGTCTCGCCGCTGGCCATCCAGGGCCCGCGCGCCGATGACCTGATGGCGGCGGTCTTTGGCGACGCGGTGCGCGATATCCGCTTCTTCCGCTTCGGGGTGTTCGACTTTCAGGGCCGCGACATGGTGATCGCGCGCTCGGGCTATTCCAAGCAGGGCGGCTTCGAGATCTATGTCGAGGGCGGCGATATCGGGATGCCGCTGTGGAATGCGCTGATGGAGGCCGGCAAGGACATGGACGTGCATGCCGGCTGCCCCAACCTGATCGAGCGGATCGAGGGGGGCCTCTTGAGCTACGGCAACGACATGACCGACGACAACACGCCGCACGAATGCGGGCTGGGCCGGTTCTGCAACACCCACACGGCGATCGGGTGCATCGGCCGCGATGCGCTGCTAAGGGTGGCCAAGGAAGGCCCGGTGCAGCAGATCTGTGCCATCGCAATCGAGGGTGGCGCGGTGCCGCCCTGCCGCGAATGGTGGTCGGTGCTGTCGGAAAAGGGCAAGCGCGTCGGCCGGATCAGTTCCGCCGCATGGTCGCCGGATTTTGACACCAACGTGGCCATCGGCATGGTGCGCATGACCCATTGGGACGCGGGCACCGAATTGCGCATCACCGCCCCCGACGGCGAGCGGCGCGGCGTGGTGCAGGACGGGTTCTGGGCCTGAGCGTGGGAGTGAGGGGCCAGCCCCTCACACTCCCCGGGATATTTCTGGCAAGATGAAGCAGGGGGCTGGTCCTGCGATGGAAAAGGAGAGCGATATGTTCAACGCATTGGTCGTCGAGAAGGACGAGGACAGCGGCAAGACCTCCGCCGCGGTCAGGCAGATCACGGTCGATGACTTGCCGCATGGCGAGGTATTGGTCGCGGTCGAATATTCCACTGTGAATTACAAGGACGGGCTCTGCGTCGGGCCGGGGGGTGGCCTTGTGCGCAACTACCCGCATGTGCCGGGTATTGATTTCGCCGGGACCGTCGAGGAGAGCAGCGACGACCGTTACAAACCGGGCGACAAGGTCGTGCTCACCGGCTGGCGCGTCGGCGAGGCGCATTGGGGCGGCTACGCGCAAAAGGCGCGGGTCAAGGCCGACTGGCTGGTGCCGCTGCCCGGGGGGCTGGACACGCGTCAGGCGATGGCCGTGGGCACCGCAGGCTTTACCGCCATGCTGGCCGTGATGGCGCTCGAGGATCACGGGCTTGCACCGGGGCACGGCCCGGTGCTGGTCACCGGGGCGGCAGGCGGCGTCGGCTCGGTCGCGACCGCGATCCTGGCGCATCTGGGGCACGAGGTGGCCGCCGTCACCGGCCGCCCCGATCAGGAGGACTATCTGCGCGGCCTCGGCGCCACGCAGATCGTCGCCCGCGACGAGCTGACCGATGTGACCAAGAAGCCGCTCGAGGCCGAGCGATGGGCCGGCGGCGTCGATGCGGTGGCGGGCGCGATGCTGGGCCGGGTGCTCAAGCAGATGAAATACGGCACCTCCGTTGCGGCCATCGGTCTTGCCGGCGGGGCCGCCATCGAAGGCGCGCTGATCACCCCCTTCATCCTGCGCGGCGTCAACCTGCTGGGCATCGACAGCGTCATGCAGCCCTATGACAACCGCCTCCGCGCCTGGGACCGCATCGCGCGCGACCTGCCGATGGACAAGCTCGAGGCGATGGTGCAGCCCGCCTGCCTCGGCGATCTGCCCGACCACGGGCGCGACATCCTCAAGGGCCAGGTCAAGGGCCGCGTCGTGGTCGACGTCAATACCTGAGCCTTGCCAAGCCCCGCGCCCCCCGCTAGCCATGGAGCGAGCGGGGGGCGCGGCACGTCATGGACACAGGCGCGATGGGCACGGGCGCGGACATCACGATCCGGTACGCACGCGAGGATGATTTCCCCGTCCTGTGGCCGATCCTGCGCGACGTGATCCGCGCCGGAGACACCTACACGATCGAGCCGGGCCTAACCCGCGAGGCGGTCCGCGGGTTGTGGATGGAGGCCCCGCGCGCCACCTGCGTGGCCGAGATCGCGGGCGAGGTGCTGGGCACCTATTACATCAAGACCAATCAGCCCGGCGGCGGTGCCCATGTCTGCAATTGCGGCTACATGGTCGCCCCGGCGGCGCGCGGGCGCGGGATCGCCCGCGCGATGTGCCTGCATTCGCAACGCGAGGCGCGCGCGATGGGCTATCTCGCCATGCAGTTCAACTTCGTGGTCGAGACCAACCGGGGTGCCATCGCGCTGTGGGAGACGCTCGGCTTCGACACGGTGGGCCACCTGCCGCGCGCCTTCCGGCATCCCGCCCGCGGGCTGGTGGATGCGCGCGTGATGTACAAGTGGCTCGGCGACTGACGCGCGCGATGCCGCGCCCCGGGCCGGCAATGGGAAATCATGGGCACGCACTGGGCCGGGACGCAGCCCCTGCCGGTATTTCGAATCACTTTCCGGATGATTCGGGCGATCCCGGCGGCGATCGGGCGGTCGCCGTACCGGAAACCGGCTCTTTCCGGGCATCTTCGGGCAACTTTCCGGAAATTTTTTGGAAATCATGGGAAATGACGGGGCATTGGCCGGGCGAGATATATATTGCGATTAGATACGATTACCCCCCTATATAGGCGACGATATCCCGGTATTTCCACATTAACATTCACGCCATCAGGGTCAGAAGACCGGATACATCGCGTCAATTCGGCAAAAAATGATTGCCATGGGACGAATTCCCATATTAATTGGAAACACGATGAGGACGGGATCATAGAGGGGCAGCAAGACCCCCGGACAACTCCCAAGTCAGGTTTCATACAGGCACCCGGCTTCATCGAACGAAGAGTTCCGGCGCGCGGGCGAGCAGACATCCCCCCAGGTGGCGCGCGCAGTCGGATCCCCCGCTCATGCGGGACGAGGGCGGCGGGTTGATCAGTGGCAGCAGATCAGCCCGCCGTTTCGTATCCGGGGGGCGGGTTTCGCAACGCGGGGGCGCAGCAGGGGACCAACGGAACAGTGGGCCGGATATTCAGGGGCGAGAGCCTCCACAAGGTGGATGGAAAGGGCAGGGTGTCGATCCCGGCCCTCTATCGCCGTGTGATCGAGGCCTCCGACCCGAACTGGACCGACGGCCTCAACCCCGAGCTGATCATCGTTTACGGCGACCACCGGCGCCATTTCCTCGAATGCTACACGGTCGAGGCGATGCAGGAGGTGGACGACAAGATCGCCGCCCTGCCGCGCGGCTCGAACGCGCGCAAACACCTGCAACGGCTGTTCCACGCCCAGAGCCACCCCACCAGCATCGACGAGACCGGACGGCTGGTGCTGCCCGCCAAGCTGCGCCGCAAGATCGACCTCGGCGGCGAGGCGCTGTTCTGCGCCGCGGGCGACACCTTCCAGATCTGGAAGCCCGAGACCTACGAGGCCGAGGAACTGGCCAGAACCGAGGAATGGCTCGACGAATTCCCCGAGGATTTCGACCCGCTCATCCTGCTCGACAGCCCCGAAGGGGCCTGAGCGATGGCCGCCGCCGCCGCCACATCCGCTGCCCCGCACATCCCCGTCCTGCTGCGCCCGCTGCTGGCGGCGGTGGCGCCGGTGCGCGGTACCTGGCTCGACGGCACGCTGGGCGCGGGCGGCTATGCGCGCGGCCTGCTCGACGCGGGGGCGGACCATGTCATCGGCGTCGACCAGGACCCGCTGGCCATCGACATGGCGCGGGGCTGGGGCGCGGAGTATGGCGACCGGCTCAGCCTCGTGCAGGGCAATTTCGCGCAGATGGACGATTATGCCGATGCGCTCGACGGCGTCGTGCTCGATCTCGGCGTGTCGTCGATGCAGCTTGACCGCCCCGAGCGCGGCTTTTCCTTTCAAAAGGACGGCCCGCTCGACATGCGGATGAGCCAGGAGGGTGCCACCGCCGCCGATCTCGTGAACGACACCCCCGAGGCCGCGCTGGCCGATATCCTCTACCTCTACGGCGAGGAGCGCGCCAGCCGCCGGATCGCGCGGGCCATCGTGCGCGCCCGCGCCGAGGCGCGCATCGAGACCACGCTGCACCTCGCCAGCATCGTCGAGCGCTGCCTGCCGCGCCCCAAGCCGGGGCAGGTGCACCCCGCCACCCGCAGCTTCCAGGCCATCCGCATCGCCGTCAACGACGAGTATCGCGCCCTCGTGGACGGGCTCGAGGCGGCAGAGCGCGTGCTCGTGCCCGGCGGGCGGCTCGCGGTGGTCACCTTCCATTCCATCGAGGACCGGATCGTCAAGCGCTTCCTTCAGGACCGTGCCGGGCACGGCGGCGGCGGCAGCCGCCACGCCCCCGAAGCGGCCCCCAAGCCGGCGCAGTTCACCCTGCCCTCGCGCAAGCCCATCGCCGCCGACAACGACGAAACCGCCGCCAATCCGCGCGCCCGCTCGGCGCGGCTGCGGGTGGGCGTCCGCACCGACGCGCCCCCGGGCCGGAGCGACCGCACGGCGCTGGGCATGCCCCGGCCCGCGGGAGAGCGCTGATGCGCAGCCTGGTTCATGTCCTCACCGCGCTCGCCGTGATCGGTCTCGCCTTCTGGGCCTACCGCGAGAACTACCGCACGCAGGAGGCGCTCGCCCGCGCCGACCGGCTGCAATCCGACGTGGCCGGGGCCCGCCAGCGGCTGCGGATGCTGAGCGCGGAATGGGCCTATCTCAACCGCCCCGACCGGCTGATGGCACTGGTCGAGATGAATTACGACAGGCTCGGGCTGATGCCGCTGCAACCGCACCAGTTCGGGCGGATCGACCAGGTCGCCTACCCGCCGGACGAACCGGAGCTGACCATAACCAACCCCGTCGATGTCATGAATGACGGAGCGCGCCCATGATCCGCACGCCGCTGCGCCCGCTCGCGCGTATCCTCGATGCCCGCCGCCGGGGCGAGAACCCCGACGCCATCGAGCGCGAGAACCTGCGCCTGCGCCGCGAGGAGATGCGCGACCGCGACCGCCGCCGCGCCGAAGGGCGGCTTTTGGTGCTGGCGGGGCTGTTTCTCGCCGGGTTTACGGTGATCGGCGGGCAGATGGCGGTGCTGGCCCGGTCCGAGCCGTCAGAGCCGCGCACCGGGGCCACCGGCGCGCGCATCCTCACCCAGCGCGCCGATATCACCGACCGCCAGGGCCGCGTGCTGGCCACCAATTTCGACACCCACAGCCTCTATGCCCAGCCGCACCGGATGATCGACCCCGCGGGCGCGGCCGCGAAACTGGCCGAGATCTTCCCCGACCTCGACGCCGGGCGCCTCACGCGCGACTTTACCGGCAAGCGCAAGTTCCTGTGGATCCGCCGCACGCTCAGCCCCGAGCAGAAACAGGCCGTGCACGATATCGGCGAGCCGGGGCTGCTCTTTGGCCCGCGCGAGATGCGGCTCTACCCGGGCGGGCGGCTGGCCGCGCATGTGCTGGGCGGGGCGGGCTTTGGCGACGAGGGCGTGTCCGCCGCCGAGGTGATCGGCGTGGCGGGGCTCGAAAAGGCGCTCGACGCGCGCCTGCGCGATCCGGCCCGGGCCCACGAGCCGCTCCGGCTGTCGCTCGATCTCAGCGTGCAGGCGGCGATGGAAAAGGTGCTCTCGGGCGGCCTGCACATCATGAACGCCAAGGGCGCCGCGGGCATCCTGATGGATGCGGCCAGCGGCGAGATCGTGGCCCTTGCCTCGCTGCCCGATTTCGACCCCAATACCCGCCCCGCGCCGCCCACGCAGGGCAGCCCCGACGACAGCCCGCTGTTCAACCGCGCGGTGCAGGGCGTCTACGAGCTTGGCTCGACCTTCAAGACCTTCACCATCGCGCAGGCGCTGGAACGCGGACAGGTCACGCCCGAGACGATGATCAACACCGAAAGCCCGCTGACCTGGGGCAAGTACAGGATCCGCGACTTCCACGATTACGGGCGCGAGATGAGCGTGACCAAGGTGCTGGTGAAATCCTCCAATGTGGGCACCGCGCGCATCGCCACCGAGATCGGGGCCGAGCGGCAACAGGCGTTCTTGCGCACGCTGGGCCTGCTCGATCCGGTGCCGCTCGAAATCACCGAGGCGGGCGGCAGCCAGCCGCTCCTGCCGCCCAACTGGTCGGAGATATCGACCATGACCATTTCCTACGGCCACGGCCTCGCCATCAGCCCGCTGCACCTCGCCGCCGCCTATGCCACCGTGGTCAACGGCGGGCGGCGGGTGACGCCCACGCTGTTGCGCAACGCGGACCGCGCGCCGGGGCCGCGCGTCCTGTCCGAGACGACATCGGCCACCATGCGCGACCTGCTGCGCCGCGTCGTGACCGAGGGCACGGCGAGCCTCGCCGAGGTGCCCGGCTACGCCGTTGGCGGCAAGACCGGCACCGCCGACAAGCCCAAACCCGGCGGCGGCTATTACGAGGACCGCGTGATCGCCACCTTCGCGGGCATGTTCCCGGCCCATGATCCGCGTTACGTGATCGTCGTCACCCTCGACGAGCCGGTCGAGACCTCGGGCGAAAAACCGCGCCGCACCGCCGGCTGGACGGCCGTTCCGGTGGCCGCCGAGATCATCCGCCGGACCGCGCCGCTGCTGGGCCTCAGACCCGCGATTGAACAGGCCGGGGCGGCTGCTATAAGGCGGACATCGAACTGAGATGACAACCGGGGTGGCAGGCGCGTGGCGCAGATCCGAACACTGGCAGAACTGGGGCTGACCGCGCAGGGCGGGCGGCAGGCGCGCGTGACCGGACTGGCCACCGACAGCCGCGCGGTGGCCGACGGCGCGCTCTTTGCCGCCCTGCCCGGCGTGCAGACCCACGGCGCGCGCTTCATCGCCACCGCGCTCGAACGCGGTGCCTCCGCCATCCTCACCGATGCCGCGGGCGCACGCCTCGCCGCCGATGCGCTGGCGGGCACCGACGCCGCGCTCGTCATCGCCGAGGACCCGCGCCAGACGCTCGCCTACACCGCCGCGCTGTGGTTCGGCGCGCAGCCCGAGACGATGGTCGCCGTCACCGGCACCAACGGCAAGACCTCGGTCGCCAGCTTCACCCGCCAGATATGGGAGGGGCTGGGCCTCACCGCCGCCAATCTCGGCACCACCGGCGTCGAGGGCGCGGTGCGTGCGCCGCTGGCCCACACCACCCCCGAGCCGATCACGCTCCATCGCCTCCTGGCGCGCTGCGCCGCCGAGGGCGTGACCCACGCGGCGATGGAGGCGTCGTCGCACGGGCTCGACCAGCGCCGCCTCGACGGGGTGCGCCTCGCGGCGGCGGGCTTTACCAACATCACCCAGGACCATCTCGACTATCACCCGGATTTTGCCGCCTACCTCGCGGCCAAGGCCGCGCTGTTCGACCGGGTGCTGCCCGAGGACGGGGTGGCCGTGGTCAATATCGACGACCCGCACGGCACCCGCATGGCCGAGATCGCCGCCGCGCGCGGGCAGGACCTCATCACCGTGGGCCGCCGTCCGGGGGCCGACCTGCACATCACCGGCCAGCGGTTCGATCCCACCGGCCAGGTGCTGCGCTTCGACTGGGAGGACCGCAGCCATCAGGTCCGGCTCGACCTGATCGGCGGCTTCCAGGCCGAGAACGCGGCGCTCGCCGCCGGGCTCGCCATCGGCGCGGGGGCCGATGCGGGCCGGGTGATCGCCGCCCTGCCCGGCCTCGCCACCGTGCGCGGGCGGATGCAGCTCGCCGCCACGCGGCATAACGGCGCCGCGGTGTTCGTCGATTATGCCCACACCCCCGACGCCGTGGCCACGGCATTGAAGGCGCTGCGCCCGCATGTCATGGGCCGGCTCACCGCCATCATCGGCGCCGGCGGCGACCGCGACCGCGGCAAGCGGCCCCTGATGGGACAGGCCGCCGCACAATTCGCCGACGCAGTCATCGTCACCGACGACAACCCCCGCACCGAGGATCCCGCCACGATCCGCGCCGCCGTGCGCACGGGCTGTCCGGGCGCGGCGGAGGTGGCCGACCGCGCCGAGGCGATCCTGCGCGGGGTCGATACATTGGGCCCCGGCGACGCGCTGCTGATTTGCGGCAAGGGGCACGAGACCGGGCAGGTGGTGGGCACCGACGTGCTGCCCTTCGACGATGCCGAACAGGCGAGCCTCGCGGTCTCGGCGCTCGACGGGGGCGTCGCATGACGCTCTGGACCGCATCGGATGCCGCCGCCGCCACCGCCGGGCGCGTCACCGGCGACTGGGCCGCCACCGGCGTCTCCATCGACACCCGCACGCTCAGGCCCGGCGATCTCTTCGTGGCGCTCAGTGCCGCGCGCGACGGCCACGAGTTCGTGGCGCAGGCGCTTGACAAGGGGGCGGCGGCGGCGCTGGTCAGCCGCATCCCCGAGGGCCTCGCCGCCGACGCGCCGCTCTTGATCGTTGAGGACGTGCAGGCGGCGCTGGAGGCGCTGGGCCGCGCCGGGCGCGCGCGCACATCGGCCCGCGTCATCGCCGTCACCGGCTCCGTGGGCAAGACCTCGACCAAGGAAATGCTGCGCGCGGTGCTCGCGCATCAGGGCCGCACCCACGCCGCCGAGGCGAGCTACAACAACCACTGGGGCGTGCCGCTGACGCTGGCGCGGATGCCCGCCGACACCGACTTCGCGGTGATCGAGATCGGCATGAACGCACCCGGAGAGATCGCGCCGCTGTCGCGCATCGCGCGGCCTCATATCGCGCTGATCACCACCGTCGCCGCCGCGCATCTCGAGGCGTTCGACGACATTGACGGCATCGCCCGCGAAAAGGCGTCGATCTATCGGGGGTTGGAGCCGGACGGCACCGCGCTCTATCACACCGATATCGACACCGCCCCCATCCTGCGCGACGCGGCCGCCCGCCACGCCGCCCGCGTGATCGGCTTCGGATGCGCGCGCAGCGCGCATCACCGGCTGCTCTCAACGGAACTGCACGCCACCTCCACCGTGGCGCGCGCCCGCGCCTGGCGCACGCCGCTGCTCTACAAGATCGGCACGCCGGGGCGGCATTTCGCGATGAACGGGCTGGCGGTGCTGGCCTGCGTCCACGTGCTCGGCCTCGACCGCGCGGTGGCGATCGCCGATCTCGCCGCCTGGGCCCCGCCCGAGGGGCGCGGCACCCGCGAGCGGCTGGTGCTCGACCTCGCCGCCGACGGCATGAGCATCGACCTCATCGACGACGCCTTCAACGCCAACCCCGCCTCGATGGCGGCCGCGCTCGACATCCTCGCCGCCAGCCGCCCGCAGGACGATGTGGGCCGGGTGGCGCGCGGGCGGCGCATCGCCATCCTCGGCGACATGCTGGAACTGGGCCCGACCGAGGCCGCGCTCCACGCCGCCCTCGCCGACCTGCCCGCGATGCAGGCGGTGGACGAGGTGCATTGCGTCGGCCCCCGCATGCGCGCGCTGTGGGAGGCCCTCCCCGACGCCAGGCGCGGCGAACGGGCCGCCACCGCCGAAGACCTCGCCGCCCGGGCCCACCGGCTGGTGGACGCGGGCGATGTCGTGCTCGTCAAGGGCTCGAAGGGCAGCCGCGTCGCCCGTATCGCCGACGCGCTGCGCCGCGCGGACCGCCACCAGGAAAAGGACCAAGATTGATGCTCTACTGGCTCACCCTCCTGTCGGATGGCGGCGACATCTTCAACCTGTTTCGCTACATCACCTTCCGCGCGGGCGGCGCGTTCCTCACCGCGCTCACCTTCGGCTTCCTGTTCGGCCCGCCGCTGATCATGTCGCTGCGCCGACGCCAGGGCAAGGGACAGCCGATTCGCGCGGACGGCCCCCAGACCCATTTCTCCAAGGCCGGCACGCCGACGATGGGCGGGTTGCTGATCGTCGGCGCGCTCGTTACCTCCACCCTGCTCTGGGCGCGGCTCGACAACCCCTATGTCTGGCTGGTGCTGTTCGTCACGCTGGCCTTCGGGCTGATCGGCTTCGCCGACGATTACGCCAAGGTCTCGCAAGGCAACGTCAAGGGCGTGCCGGGCCGCGTGCGCCTCGCGCTCGGCTTTCTGATCGCGCTCGCCGCCGCGGGCTGGGCCACCTGGCACCACCCCGCCGAATTGCAGCTTCAACTGGCGCTGCCGGTGTTCAAGGACGTGCTGGTGAACCTCGGCTGGGTCTTCATCCCCTTCGCGATGATCGTGATCGTGGGCTCGGCCAACGCGGTCAACCTCACCGACGGGCTCGACGGGCTGGCGATCATGCCGGTGATGATCGCCTCCGGGGCGCTCGGCATCATCGCCTACACGGTAGGGCGCACCGACTTCACCGAGTATCTCGGCCTGCACTACGTGCCCGGCACCGGCGAGATCCTGATCTTCGTCGCCGGGCTCGCCGGGGGCGGGCTGGGCTTTCTGTGGTATAACGCGCCGCCGGCGGCGGTGTTCATGGGCGATACCGGCTCGCTCGCGCTGGGCGGCGCGCTGGGTGCCATCGCCGTGGCCACCAAGCACGAACTGGTGCTCGCCATCGTCGGCGGCCTCTTCGTGGCCGAGGCGCTCAGCGTGATCGTGCAGGTGATCTACTTCAAGCGCACCGGCAAACGCGTGTTCCTGATGGCCCCGATCCATCACCACTACGAAAAGAAGGGCTGGGCCGAACCGCAGATCGTCATCCGCTTCTGGATCATCGCCCTGATCCTGGCGATGATCGGGCTGGCGACGCTGAAGCTGCGCTGAAGCATGTCGCTCAAGAGCGGCACCGCGGCACCGCGCGGTCAGCCCAACTGCCGCCGCAGCCAGCGCGCGAGGTAGACGAGCGGCCAGCGCAGCACGCTCATCCCCGCCGCCAGCACGATGAGGCCCAGCCACGGCCCGTGCTGCCAGGTGACCAGCCCCAGCACCGGCACCCCCAGCGCGATGAGCGCCCAGGCCCGCCGCCAGTGATTGTCGCGGCTTGGCAGCATCGCCAGAACGTTGGCCGCCAGCGCCCACAGGCAGGCGAGGGTCAGCGAGGCCGTCATGACGCGCCTCCCGCGAGGCTCGCGCTCAGCGCGGCGAGGGCCGCGAGCAGGCCAAAGACCGGCACCGCCATCGGCACCCTGAAGGTGGCCTCGGGGCTGGCGCGCTTCATCGCGATCAGCGCCGCGTTGACCAATACGAACACGCCCAGTAGCAGCGTCGAGGTCAGCCCGGCCAGATCGGCCACCGGCAACAGGAGCGCCCCCGCGATCACCGCCACGCCAACCAGCCACGTCGCGCGCAAGGGCGTGCCAAAGCGGGGATGCGCATGGTGAAAACCCGAGAGCGCCGCGCTGCGCCGCCCGAGGCCAAAGAGCACCCGGCTCGCCATCACCATCTGCGCCAGCACGCCGTTGAGCGCCGCCGCCACGGCAATGAGCGACAGGAACGCCGCACTGCCGCCGCGCCCCGCCTGCCAGACCAGCGCCAGCGGCTGTTCGCTGCCCGCCAGCGCGGCGAGCGGCACCGCGCGCACCGCCGCCACGCTGACCAGCGCATAGAGCGCGCTCGTGATCACCAGTGACAAGAGGATCGCACGCGGCAGGATGCGTTCGGGCTCGCGCACCTCCTCGGCCATGTTGACGATATCCTCGAAGCCGATGAAGGCGAAGAAGGCCAGCACCGCGCCCGCCATCACGCCCGACCAGACCAGATCGCCGCCCGCCTGCCAGTCGGGCGCGGGCACGGCGGTAAAGCCTGCGAATACCACCATCGCCAGCCCTGCCACTTCGATCACGGTGAAGAGCGCCGCAAGCGCAAGGCTTTCGAGCACGCCCGCGATTGCCACCGCCATCAGCCCCAACCCGAGGACCACCACGGACGGGGTGAATGGCAGCCCCGTCACCGCCCCCAGATAGCCCACGCCGCCACGCAGGACGGCGGCGGCCGACACGGTTCCGGCCGCCACGATGGCAAGCCCCACGCATGTGCCCAGCCAGGGCAGGTTGAGCCCCTTTGCGACAAAGATGGCCTCTCCCGCCGCTTCCGGCAAACGCGTGGAAAACTCGGCATAGCTGAGCGCCGTGGGGGCCGCGATCACACCCGCCAGAACAAAGGCCAGCGGTGCCCAGATCCCGGCCTCCGCCGCCACCGCGCCGACCAGCACGTAGATTCCCGCGCCGACCATGACCCCCACGCCATAGGCGGTCAGGAGGCCCAGACCGATCCGGCGATTCAGGGTCTCGGCCATGGCCCGCTACCGCGCCAGCCGCGCGGGCAGCCCGCCCGCCCACGCGCTGATCGTGCCCGCACCGAGGCACACCACCATGTCGCCGGGCCGCGCCTCTGCCCGCACCAGGCGTTCCAGGTCGTCCTCCGAGCCGATGGCCACCGCGTGGCGGTGGCCGTGCCGGATGAGCCCCGCCACCAGATCGTCGCGCGTGGCGCCGGGGATCGGCTCCTCCCCGGCGGCGTAGACATCGGCGATGCCGACCACGTCGGCCTCGTTGAAGCAGCCGCAGAAATCGTCGAACAGGGACGAGAGCCGCGAATACCGGTGCGGCTGATGCACGGCGATGATGCGCCCCTCGCAGGCTTGCCGCGCGGCGCGCAGCACCGCCGCGATCTCGACCGGGTGGTGGCCGTAATCGTCGATCACGGTCACGCCCCCCACCTCGCCCACCCGGGTAAAGCGGCGGTTGACGCCGCCGAAACCGGCGAGCGCATCGCGGATCGCGCCGCGCGTCATGCCCAGATGCCGCGCCACCGCCACCGCCGCCAGTGCGTTGTTGACATTGTGGTCGCCCGGCATCGGCAGGCGACAGCCCTCGATCATCCGCCCCTCGGCCTGCAGGGCCACGTCGAACTGCGCCGCGCCCTTATCGTAGCGCAGGTTGACCGCGCGCACATCCGCCTGCGCGTTGAACCCGTAGGTCAGCACCCGCCGGTCGGTGATCCGGCCGACCAGCGCCTGCACCTCCGGGTGGTCGGTGCAGCACACCGCGAGACCATAGAACGGGATATTGCTTACGAAATCGTGAAATCCCTGCCGCAATCGGTCGAAATCGCCCCAGTGCTCCATGTGCTCGGGGTCGATATTGGTGACGATGGCGATGGTGGCGGGCAGCCGGTTGAAGGTGCCGTCGCTCTCGTCGGCCTCCACCACCATCCATTCGCCCTGCCCCATCCGCGCATTCGAGCCGTAGGCGTGGATGATGCCGCCGTTGATCACCGTCGGGTCGATACCGCCCGCGACCAGCAGCTCGGCCACCAGCGTCGTGGTGGTGGTCTTGCCATGGGTGCCCGCCACCGCGATGTTGGACTTGAGCCGCATCAGCTCGGCCAGCATCTCGGCGCGGCGCACCACCGGCAGGCCGCGCCTGCGCGCCTCGTCCAGTTCCGGGTTGCCCGGCTTGATCGCCGAGGAGATCACCACCACCTCCGCGCCGTCGAGATTGCCCGCGCGCTGCCCCTCGAAGACGCGCGCGCCCATGCCCGCCAGCCGCGCGGTGATGTCGGAGGACCGAAGGTCCGATCCCTGCACCGCGTAGCCGAGGTTGAGCAGCACCTCGGCGATCCCCGACATGCCGATGCCGCCGATCCCGACGAAATGAATGGGGCCGACATCGATCGGAAGCTTGGTGGCTGCGTTCATCTGTCCTGCCCCTTGCCTGCCAGCGCCTCGACCATGTCGGCCAGCCGCTGCGCCGCGTCCGGCACCCCCTGCGACAGCGCCGCCTGCGCCATCAGTTGCGCGCCCCGCGGGTCGCCCAGCACGGCGGCGATCTGCGCGCCCAGGCTCGCCTCGTCAAGCCACTTCTCGGGAATGCGGATCGCGCCCCCGGCCTCGACCAGGCCGCGCGCATTGGCGGTCTGATGGTCGGCGGCGGCGGCGGCGTAGGGGATCAGGATGGCGGGCCGCCCGATCACCGAAATGTCAGCGATGCTCGACGCGCCCGCGCGGCTGATGACCAGTTGCGCCTCGGACATCCGCGCCGGCACGTCGCGAAAGAACGGCTGCACATCGGCATCCACCCCCGCCCCCGCATAGGCGCGGGCCACGCGCTCGACATCCTCCTCGCGCGCCTGATGGCCGACGCGGATGTTGCGCAGCATCTCGTCGGGCAGCGCCGCGATCGCGCCGGGCACCACGTCGCTGAGGATACGCGCACCCTGAGAGCCGCCGATCACCAGCACCGACATCGGGTAGTCGCCCGGCGGGATATAGGGCGCGCCCGCGCGCTCCATCACCGCCGTGCGCACCGGGTTGCCGACATGCTCGGCGCGCGTGCCCGCGGGCAGCTCGGCGGGCCATATGCCGCAGGCGACCACGTCCACACGCCGCGCGAACAGCCGGTTCACCCGGCCCGGCACGCCGTTCTGCTCGTGCACCATGCGCGGGCGGCGCAATATCCACGCCGCCGCCAGCGCCGGGATCGTCGGATAACCGCCAAAGCCCGCCACCGCGTCGGGCTTGTCGCGCATCATCCGCAAAGTGGCTCCGAGCACGCCGCCCGCGATATGCAGCGGGGCCAACAGCCTGTTGAACAGCGTGCCGCGCGCGAAGGTGGCGCTCGCCACCTGCTCGATCTCCACCGAATGCGGAAAGCCGCCGACGTAGCGCGCGCCGCGCGCATCCGTCGAGAGCCGCACCCGCCAGCCGCGCCGCAGCATCACCTCGGCCAGCGCCTGTGCGGGGAACATGTGCCCGCCGGTGCCGCCCGCGGCGATCACGAGCAGGGGCTTGCCGCCGCTCACCGCCGCCCCCACAGGATATCGCCGATCTGCCCCTGCGGCCGCGACCGGGTGAGCGCCAGCAACATCCCCATCGCCAGCCCCGCCGCCACGATGGACGAGCCGCCATAACTCACGAAAGGCAGCGTCATGCCCTTGGCGGGCAGGAGCCGCACGGCCACGCCCATGTTGATCATGGCCTGCGCCCCCAGGAGCGCCACCAGCCCGGTCCCGGCCAGCCGGATGAACGGGTCGCGCTCGCGGATCAGCCGGATGAACGACCGTAGCACGATGATCGCGTAAAGCGCGATGATCGTCAGCACCAGGACCAGCCCGTATTCCTCCGCCGCCACGGCGATGATGAAATCGGTATGCGCGTCCGGCAGGCTCCACTTCACCTGCCCCTCGCCGACGCCGACACCGAAAAAGCCGCCCTCGCGGATCGCGTTGGTGGCAAACCCGATCTGCGTGGTCGGATCGACCTCGGCGCTGAGAAAGCCGTCGATGCGGCGGGCGAAATGCTCGGAATGGGAATAGGCCAGGCTGCCCGCGGCCACCACCGCCGCCGCCATCGCAATCAGCAGCATCACCGGCGCGCCGCTGACGAACCACACGACCCCCCAGCCGAACAGCACCAGCGCCGCCTGCCCGAAATCGGGCTGCATGGCGAGAAAGCCGAGGATCACCATCAGCAGCCCGAACGACCACAGCCGCCCCGGCGGGCCGCCGGCCTCCCGGCTCGCGGCGATCATCCACGCCGCCGCCACGACAAAGGTCGGCTTGAGAAATTCCGAGGGTTGCACCGACGCAAAACCGAGGCTGTACCAGCGCACCGCCCCCTTGCCGAAACCGGTGCCGAACAGCGGCAGCAGCATCACCGCCGCCAATGCGGCGAGAAAGCCCAGAACGGCCAGCCGCCGCACCGTCTCGGGGCGCATCATCGACACCGCCATCATCGCCATCAGCGCGACCCCGCCGAACACCATCTGACGCTGCACGTAGTGGAACGGCGCAAAGCCGTTGTCCTCGGCCAGCGGCACCGAGGCCGCCAGCCCCAGCAGGATGCCGATGGCAAACAGCATCAGCACCGAAAAGAACGACCAGCGGTCGATCGTGCGCCACCATTTCGGGAGAACGGGATCCTCGTCCCGCAGGGGCACCGCCCCATAGACCATTTCCGTCATCTGCCTGCCGCCTCGATATCCGCGCCCCTTTGCGGGGTCTGCGCAACACTCTAGCCGGAATCGCCGCCCGAGACCAGAGAGAACCCCCTTGCCTTTGCGCGGGTTTTCGCGTCTGAGGCCCGCCATGACACAGGCGGTCGACACGCTCATCCTCGGGGCCGGCGCGGCGGGCATGATGTGTGCCGCCCATTCCGGCGGGCGCACGCTCGTCATCGACCACGCACGCGCCCCGGGCGAGAAGATCCGCATCTCCGGCGGCGGGCGGTGCAATTTCACCAACCTCCACACCGCACCGGAAAATTTCCTGTCGCGCAACCCGCATTTCTGCAAATCGGCGCTGGCGCGCTATACGCAATGGGATGTCATCGACCTCGTCGGGCGGCACGGCATCGCCTGGCACGAAAAGACGCTTGGGCAGTTGTTTTGCGACGGGCGCTCCACGCAGATCGTCGGGATGCTCGTGGACGAGATGCGCCGCGCGGGGGCAGAGCTGTGGCTCTCGACGCAACTCGCCGACCTCTCCCATGACGGCGACCGCTTCCATGCCACGCTCGAACGCGAGGGCGCGCAGCAGGCCATCACCGCCCGCAACCTCGTGCTGGCCACCGGGGGCAAGTCGATCCCCGGGATGGGCGCGACGGGGATGGCCTGCGACATCGCCCAACGCTTCGGGCACGCGCTGACCGAAACGCGCCCCGCGCTGGTGCCGCTCACCTTTTCCGACGCGCCCTTCGCGGCCCTCTCGGGCACCGCCCTGCCGGTGCGCGCGTCCTGCGGCGGGGCCGCGTTCGAGGAGGCGGCGCTCTTTACCCATCGCGGGCTGTCGGGCCCGGCGATCCTGCAAATCTCGTCCTACTGGCGCGAGGGGGACGGGATCGCGCTCGATCTGGACCCCGGCGGCACGCTCTACGACGATCTGCGCGCCGAACGGCAGCGCCACGGCCGGCGCAACTTCACCACCGCGCTGTCGCAGCACCTGCCCGCGCGGCTCGTGACCAACCTCGCGCCCGCGCTCGACCTCTCGGGCAACCTCGCCGATCAGTCCGACGCGCGGCTTGGGCAGATCGTCGGGGCCCTGCGCGACTGGCGTCTCAAACCGACGGGCAGCGAGGGCTACCGCACCGCCGAGGTGATGCTGGGCGGCATCGACACCGCCGGGCTCAGCTCCGCCACGATGGAATCGCGCCATCTGCCGGGGCTCTATGCCATCGGCGAGGCGGTGGACGTGACCGGCTGGCTGGGCGGCTACAATTTCCAGTGGGCCTGGGCGTCGGGCCACGCGGCGGGACAGGCCATCGCGGCGCGCGCCGCGCAGCGGGGCTGAGCCGGACCGCCCCTCTCGCCCCCGCCCCGTCTTGCGTGTGCCGGGCAAGGTCACAGTCGTGACGCGACGGGCGGGGCACGGTTTTGCCGGATCAACCGGTGGATTTGGGCGGCGCGCCGGGCGCGGTCACGGTGGCCACCAAGCACGAGCTGGTGCTGGCCATCGTTGGTGGGCTGTTCCTGGCCGAGGCACTCTCGGTGATCGTGCAGGTGATCTATTTCAAGCGCACCGGCAAGCGCGTCTTCCTCATGGCCCCATCCACCACCATTACGAGAAGAAGGGCTGGGCCGAGCCGCAGATCGTCATCCGCTTCTGGATCATTGCGCTGATCCTCGCGATGATCGGGCTGGCGACGCTGAAATTGCGGTAGGGGGCGTTTCAGGCCCGAAAGGGACGGTCGGGCAAGCCGCGCATCGGCGGGCCGCGGCGCGGCGATCCAACGGTCGTGCTACCTTGCTTTATTCCAACCAATTCCGAAAAAGACCCGAGCGGCGCGTTGATGGCAATCATATCGCCGGGCCGGGGGGGCGGGTCATGCTGAAAGCATGCCTCCGGCATGACCGATGCGCGGCGGCGTGCAAGCACGCCTCGATTCCGCGCGGGGGCTGCACCCCTTCCCGTATCGCCTCAAACGGGTATTGTGGGGTTGAGGGTAATCGGGCGGGTCGGTGATGTTGGAATTGTGGATTGCCGTAAAGGAGTGGCTGGTCGCCGAGGCGGCTTGGGTCATCCCGCTTACGGCAATCATAGCGGCTTTGGCCGTTGTAATTGGCTGGGCCAAATGGCCCTTCAAACGCGACAAGCCCACCCAACTCGCCCCCGAGACCATCGACCAAATCAAACCACCGCAGGCCAGGGATGGCCCCGCCCTCACGACCCCCGAATTCATCCGTGTGCGCCGCGAACTCAAGGCCGATCTCGAACAGGAACTGGCCGAGGCCGACGACGCCGAGAAGGCCCAGCTTCGCGCCCGCATCGCCGAACTCGAATCCCAGATCGTCAACCCGGAAAAATCCCTCGCCGAAGCCCGCAAACGCATCGCCGACCTTGAGCGGCTCCTCGACCGCGAGGCCAACCATATCGGCGGCGACCGCATCGCGCGGGCCAAGGCGGCGCTGGAACAGGGCGACTACTCCCTCGCCGACGACATCTTCGCCGAGATCGAGGCCCGCAACGAACTGGCCGTTCAGGAAACCGCCCGCGCCGCCCATGGCCGCGGCGAGGTGGCTGAGGCCGAGGTCCGCTGGCACGACGCCTACACCCACTACAAGCGCGCCAGTGAATTGCATGAGACCTTTGATCACCTAACGGCCTACGCACGCATGACATGGCGGCTCGCCAAGGGGGCGGAGGCGATCTCAGTCCAAGAACAACTGGTTGACTGGGCCAAGTCAGAACATGGCGATGATAGCGCCGAATATGCCACTCAACTCAACAACCTCGCGGGCTTGGTGCAGGCGCAAGGGCGATATGAAGAGGCCGAGAGACTCTACTGCACGGCGCTGGAGATCGACCACGCGACAATCGGCGAGGGGCATCCGGGATATGCCACCCGCCTCAACAACCTCGCGCACGTTATACAGGCGCAGGGGCATTTTGAAGAGGCCGAGAGACTCTACCGCGTGGCACTGAAAATCGGTCTTACGACGATTGGCAAGGAGCATCCGGCCTATGCCATCCGCCTCACCAACCTCGCGGACGTAGTGCGGGTGCAGGGGCGGTATGTGGAGGCCGAGGCGCTCTGCCGCGAGGCAGTGGAGCTCGACCGCGCAACCATCGGCGAGGGGCATCCGAATTATGCCACCCACCTCAATAACCTCGCAGCCGTGGTGGAGACGCAATGGCGGTACGAAGAGGCCGAGGCGCTCTACCGCGAAGCGCAGGAGATCGACCTCGCAACAATCGGCGGGGGGCATCCGGAATATGCCATAAGACTTGGCAACCTTGGCAGGCTGCTGGGGCAGACCGGACGCCCAATCGAGGGCCGCGCAATGCTGGAACAGGCGCTGGCCATCTTCCGCGCCGCCCTGCCGTTGGATCATCCACATATCGCCGAGACGCAGCGCCGCCTCAAAGCCCTCCCCGACGACTGACCCCTGCGCGCCGCGCCCTCCTCTCGCCCCGTCATCCTCGGGCCCGACCCGAGGATCTCCCCGCCAACGGATCCTCCGGTCAAACCGGGGAATGACGTCCCCCTCACCGCGCGCCCCGTTAACCCCGCGCAGCGCCGCGCCCGGCACCGCCGCGATACCGACAGGATACCGACGCGATACCGACAGCGGTTTTTCCGCCTTTTCCGTGCGTTAACCCTGATTCGCCACCATCCGGCGGACCATGTCCCAATACACCGTCTCGACCTCGGCCAGCGACAGCCGTCCGCGCTCGCGGAACCAGGTGTTGACCCCCGTCAGCATGGCGATCAGCGCCATCGCCGCGATCCGCGGTTCGGCCACGGCAAAGCGGCCCTCGGCCACGCCCCGGCGCAGGATCGCCTCGGCCCTGGTTTCGTAATCGCGGCGTAACCCCTCGATAATACTGAAGTTTTCCGGCTCCAGGTTGCGCAGCTCCATGTAAGAGACAAAGACCGCGTCGGCGCGGCGGGTGTTGAACCGGATGTGGAACCGGGTGAACGCCTCCAGCGCGGTCGGCGCGCCCGCCCCGGTCGGCGGTGCGGCGGCATCCCAGGCGGCCAGCAACTCCTCCATGTGGGTGCGCATGAGGTCAAAGAGCAGGGTCTGCTTGTCGGGCGTGTAATTGTAGAGCGCGCCCGCCTGCACCCCGACCTCGGATGCGATTTTTCGCATGGAAACAGCAGCATAGCCGTGCTGCGCGAAGAGGTGCAGCGCCGCCTCGCGCACCCTTGGGCCGGTGATGCCGGAATGCGATCCCTGGGTTCGTGCCATGCGACAGGTTTATCTGAACATCCGTTCAGATCAAGGCCCCGCTTGCCCCCGCCCCCCCGGAATGGCAAGAAAGGGTGTCCGTTAGCCACGAGGCCGTGATGCGCCCCCTGCCCGCCTGTCTTGCCGCGATGATCGCGCTCGCCGCCTGTACCGAGCCCTACCCGGTGGCCCCCGATCTCGTCGCCTCGGGTGCCGCCGCGCCCTACCCCGACCTGGTCCCGGCAGAGCGCATCGCCGCGCAGGTACCGCCCGACCTGCCCCCCGGTCCGTCCGACACCGCCGCCCCCTCGCCCGCCGAGACCATCGGCAGCCGCGCCGCCCGCCTGCGCGCCCGCGCCGACCGCCTGAGCGGCCCGGTCATCGACCCCGACACCGAAACCCGCATGCGCCGGGGCGTGGCGGAGTGAGGCGCGTTGCAAGCCCCGGGCGAACCGGTTACATCGCGCCGCAAACCCCGCGTCCTTGAGTATCGGAGACCTCCATGAGCCCCCCCCTGCGTCTCGGCATTGCCGGGCTTGGCACAGTCGGCACCGGCGTGGTGCGCATCGTTCGCCAGAAGGCCGAACTCCTCGCCCGCCGCGCCGGGCGCCCGATCACCATCAGCGCCGTCTCGGCGCGCACCCGTGACCGCGACCGCGGCGTCAGCCTGTCGGGCTACGCGTGGGAGGATGACCCGGTGGCGCTGGCGCGGCGCGACGACGTGGACGTGTTCGTCGAGCTGATGGGCGGCTCGGACGGGCCCGCCAAGGCCGCGACCGAGGCCGCCATCGCCGCCGGCAAGGACGTGGTCACCGCCAACAAGGCGATGCTCGCCCATCACGGGCAGGCGCTGGCGCTGGCCGCCGAGGAGGCGGGCTGCGTGATCCGTTTCGAGGCGGCGGTGGCCGGCGGCATCCCGGTGGTCAAGGCGCTGACCGAGGGGCTTGCGGCCAACGAGATCACCCGCGTGATGGGGGTGATGAACGGCACCTGCAACTATATCCTGACGCGGATGGAGACCACGGGCCAGGGCTACAACGCGCTCTTCGAGGAAGCCGACAAGCTGGGCTTTCTGGAGGCCGATCCCAATCTCGACGTGGGCGGCATCGACGCGGGCCACAAGCTGGCGCTGCTCGCGTCCATCGCCTTCGGCTGCCGGGTGGATTTCGACGGGGTGACGCTGGAGGGTATCCAGGACATCACCCTCGACGACATCCGCCATGCCGCCGACATGGGCTACCGGATCAAGCTGCTGGGCGTCGCGCAGATGACCGGGCGGGGGCTGGAACAGCGCATGTCGCCCTGCCTCGTCCCGGCACAAAGCCCGCTGGGACAACTGGAAGGCGGCACCAACATGGTGGTGCTGGAAGGCGACCAGGTCGAACAGATCGTGCTGCGCGGCCCCGGCGCGGGCATGGGGCCGACGGCGAGCGCGGTCATGGGGGACGTGCTCGACATCGCGCGCGGTGCGCGGATCTCGACCTTCGGGCAGCCCGCCGGACGCCTCGGAAACTGCACCCGCGCGGGCACCGCCACACCCGCGCCCTACTACCTGCGCATGGCGCTGCGCGACAAGCCCGGCGCGCTGGCCAGGGTGGCCACCTGCCTGGGCGAGGCGGGCGTCTCGATCGACCGGATGCGCCAGTATCACCACGACGACAGCACCGCGCCGGTGCTGATCGTCACCCACAAGACCAACCGCGACGCGCTCGACACCGCGCTCACCGGCATATCCCGGCTCGACGTGCTGGCCGCCGACCCGGTCGCGCTCCGCATCGAGGCGGTCTGAGCCGCCGCTTGTGCGCGTGCTCCGCCCTGACTACTGTTGCCAAAGTTCATTGACCAAGGACCGCCCCATGACCTCCGAAATCGCTTTCAATGACCGCATGCTCTCGCTCGGGCTGGCGCGTGTGGCCGAACAGGCGGCCCTGGCCTGCGCGGACCTGATCGGCCGCGGCGACGAGAAGGCCGCCGACCAGGCCGCCGTCAACGCCATGCGCGAACAGCTCAACATGCTGGTCATGAAGGGCGTGGTGGTCATCGGCGAGGGCGAGCGCGACGAGGCACCGATGCTGTTCATCGGCGAAGAGGTCGGCACCGGCGACGGTCCCGGCGTCGATATCGCGCTCGACCCGCTGGAAGGCACGACGCTGACCGCAAAGGCGATGCCCAATGCCCTCACCGTGATCGCCATGGCCCCGCGCGGCACGCTGCTGCACGCGCCCGACACCTACATGGACAAGCTCGCCGTCGGGCCGGGATACCCCGAGGGCGTGGTATCGCTCGCCATGTCGCCGCGCGAACGGGTCGAGGCGCTGGCAGCCGCGCGCGGCTGCCGCCCCTCCGAGATCACGGTCTGCGTGCTCGAACGCCCTCGCCACGAGGACATGATCGCCGAGTTGCGCGGTACCGGCGCGGCGGTGCATCTCATCACCGACGGCGACGTCGCGGGCGTGATCCACTGCGCGGAATCCGAGCGCACCGGCATCGACATGTACATGGGCACCGGCGGCGCGCCCGAGGGGGTGCTGGCGGCGGCGGCGCTCAAGTGCATGGGCGGGCAGATGTGGGGACGGCTCGTGTTTCGCAACGACGACGAGCGCGGGCGCGCTCAAAAGGCCGGAATCACCGATTTCGACCGCGTCTATACCCGCGACGAGATGGTGACCGATCAGGTCATCTTCGCCGCCACCGGCGTCACCGACGGCTCGATCCTCAGGGGCGTGCACCGGCGGCCCGGCTTCGTCGAGACCGAGACGGTGCTGATGCGCTCGCGCACCGGGTCGGTGCGGCGCATGGTCTATCGCAACAAGCGGGATTGAGCGCGCGATGATGCGTGCCGCCCTTCTGCTGATCGACTTTCAGAGCGGCTTTGACGCGCCGGGCTGGGGTGCCCGCAACAACCCGCAAGCCGAGGCGCGGGCGGCCCGGCTACCCGGACATTGGCGCGGTGCCCGCGCGCCCGTGATCCATGTGCGACACCTGTCCCGCGAACAGGGAAGCCCGCTGACCCCGGAAACGGGCGGAACCGCGTTCAAGCCGGGCCTCGGGCCGCAGGACGGCGAACCCGTGTTCGGGAAACGCGTCAACAGTACCTTCATCGGCACCGCGCTCGAGGCGCATCTGCACGAGGCCGGTCTGGGCGCACTGGTGATCTGCGGGCTGACCACGCCGCATTGCGTCTCGACCACGGTGCGCATGGCGGCCAATCTGGGCTTTGACGTGACGCTCGCGCATGACGCCTGCGCCGCCTTCGCCACCAACGCCGATACGGGGTGGAAGGTCGGGACCGCCCCGATGGACGCGCAGGCGATCCACGACAGCGCGGTGTCGCACCTGCACGGCGAATTCGCCCGTGCCGTGGACGTCGAAGAGCTGCTCGATACTGCTCCATGACGGGGGGCGCGTTTCTCGACATCGAGGCATCCCTTACGGGGCGGCGCTGGATCGGACCGGGGCCGCAGGTCGCGCGCCACGCAGAGGCGATGGCGCAGGAGACCGGCCTGCCGCCGGCGCTGTGCGCGGTGCTGGCACGGCTCGGGGTCGCGCCGGACGCGGCCGAGGGATATCTGAGCCCCACCCTGCGCGACCTGCTCCCCGACCCGCGGAGCCTGCGCGACATGCAGACGGCGGCGGCGCGGCTGCTGGCGGCGGTGCGCGGGCGCGAGAGGATCGCGATCTTTGCCGATTACGATGTCGATGGCGGCGCCTCGGCGGCGCTGCTGATCGACTGGCTGCGGCGGATGCAGGCCCCGTCCCCCACGCTCTACATCCCCGACCGCATCGACGAGGGATACGGCCCCAACGCGCCCGCGATGACCGCACTGGCCGCCGATCATGACCTCATCATCTGCGTGGATTGCGGAACGCTGAGCCATGACGCGCTGGCCGCGGCAGACGGAACGGACGTGGTGGTCCTCGACCACCACCTCGGGGCCGAAACGCTGCCGCCCGCGCTCGCCGTGGTCAACCCCAACCGGCAGGACGAGAGCGGCGATCTGGCGCATCTGTGCGCCGCGGCGGTGGTGTTCCTCGTGCTGGTCGAAGCCGGCCGGCACCTGCGCGAGGGTGGCGGGCAAGGCCCCGACCTGATGGCGCTGCTCGACCTCGTGGCGCTGGCGACGGTGGCCGATGTCGCGCCGCTCAAGGGCGTCAACCGCGCGTTCGTGCGGCAGGGGTTGACGGTGATGGCCCGGCGCGCGCGCCCCGGGCTTGTGGCGCTCGGCGATGCCGTGCGGCTCGACCGGCCGCCCGCCGCCTATCACCTCGGCTTCGTTCTGGGGCCACGGATCAACGCCGGGGGCCGTGTCGGGCAGGCCGATCTGGGTGCACGGCTGCTGGCGACGCAGGATTCGGCCGAGGCGTGCGCGCTGGCCGAGCGGCTGGAGCGGCTCAACGAGGAGCGCCGCGAGATCGAGGCCGCGGTGCGCGGCGCG
This sequence comes from Roseovarius ramblicola, assembly GCF_042430665.1. NCBI lineage: Bacteria > Pseudomonadati > Pseudomonadota > Alphaproteobacteria > Rhodobacterales > Roseobacteraceae > Roseovarius > Roseovarius ramblicola. The sequence continues at coordinate 87,749 of NZ_JBHMEC010000010.1, forward strand.
GCGCTGGCGCAGGCCGAAACGCGGGGCGTCGAGGCACCGCTGGTCTGGGCCGCGGGCGAGGGCTGGCACCCGGGCGTCGTGGGCATCGTCGCGAGCCGCCTCAAGGAGCTGACCAACCGTCCCGCCGTGGTGATCGGGCTGGACGGGGCCGAGGGCAAGGGCTCCGGCCGATCGGTCTCGGGGGTGGATCTCGGCGCGGCGGTGCAGCGGCTGGCGCGCGAGGGGCTCTTGCTCAAGGGCGGCGGGCACAGGATGGCCGCGGGGCTCACCGTAGCGCGCGACCGGCTGGAGGCGGCGATGGCGCGGCTGTCGGAGCTGCTGGCGCGGCAGGGCGCGGGCACGTCCGGCCCGGCCGACCTGCGGCTCGACGGCGTGCTCATGCCCGGGGCCGCGACGCCGGATCTCGTCGAGCGGCTGGAGGCGGCGGGACCGTTCGGCGCAGGCGCGCCGGGGCCGCGCTTCGTGTTTCCCGACTGCGCCATCGGCCATGCCCGCGCGGTGGGCGAGACTCACCTGAAGCTGCGGCTCGACGACGGGCTGGGCGGTCGGCTCGACGGCATCGCTTTCGGCGCATTCGACGGCCCGCTGGGCCCTGCCCTGCTGGCGCATGGCGGCGCGCGCTTTCACCTCGCCGGACGACTCGACATCAACCATTGGGGCGGGCGGCAGAGCGTGCAGCTCCGGCTCGAGGATGCCGCGCCCGCAGGCTGAGCCGCACCGGTTTTTCCTCTGTCACCACCGGATTTTTTTGCGAAATACCTCTTGCGCAACGCAGCGGTTTTTCATACTCACCCGTGACGCCAAGCACGGCCCGTTCGTCTATCGGTTAGGACGCCAGGTTTTCAACCTGGAAAGAGGGGTTCGATTCCCCTACGGGCTGCCATTTCCCTGAAATTGTTCCATTCTCAATCGATTGCCGGGGGCAGCGTCAACGGCAGGTGGATCCGAGGCGGACCCGGGGCATGTTCCCGTGGCAGGTCTTTGCCGTGCCAAAGCCCGGTCACGCGACCGGTGCCCTGGCGGGGGCGGATGCCCGCGCCGCGCTACCCGGCCCGCACCCAGCGGTGCATGACGTCGCCGCCCAGGGGCCGGGTCTCGACCAGATCGAACCGCGGCGCCTCGTCGAGCCGCGACAGGCCCAGCGCGCCCAGCCCGGGCAGGCCCTCGGCACCGATGGCGAGCCCGGCGGTGAAACCCACCAGCTCGTCAACGAGCCCCGCGCCGATCAGCGACGCGGCCAGCGCGCCGCCGCCCTCGCACAGCACCCGGGTGAGCCCAGCCGCGCCCAGCGCGCGCAGCACCGTGCCCGGCTCAACCTGCCCCGCCACCACCGCGCAGGGCAGCAGCCGCGCGCCCAGCCCCTGCCAGGCGGCGGCAAGCGCCGGCTCGATCCCGTCGCCGTGGCACAGCCAAAGCGGCACCTCGCCGGCGCTCTGCGCCATCCGGGAGGTCAGCGGCAGATCGAGCCTGCGCGACACCACCACGCGCACCGGCTGATATCGCGCGCCCATGCCGCGCACCGTGAGCACAGGATCGTCGGCGCGCGCCGTGCCCGCCCCCACCATCACCGCGTCGTGGCGCGCGCGCATGGCGTGCACCGCGCGCCGCGCCTGCGCGCCGGTGATCCACCGGCTGTGCCCCGAGGCGGTGGCGATCCGCCCGTCAAAGCTCGCCGCAAGCTTGAGCGTCACACGGGGCCGCCCTTCGGCATTGCGCAGCAGGAACCCCGCGTGATCACGCGCCGCCGCGTCGGCCAGGACGCCGGTCGTGACCTCGATCCCGGCGGCGCGCAGCGCGGCAAAGCCCTGCCCGGCCACGCGCGGATCGGTGTCGTCGAAGGGGGCGACCACCCGCGCCACCCCCGCCGCGATCAGCGCCCCGGTGCAGGGCGGGGTGACGCCGTGATGCGCGCAGGGCTCCAGCGTGACATAGGCGGTGGCGCCACGCGCGGCCTTGCCCGCCTGCGCCAGCGCGATCGTCTCGGCATGGGGCCGACCGCCCGCCCCCGTCACTCCGCGTCCGACGATCCGGCCCGCACGCGTGATGACGCAGCCCACCGCCGGATTGGGTGCGCATCGCCCCATCCCCCGCCGCCCGAGTGACAGGGCCAGCGCCATGAAACGGGCGTCCGGCTCGGGCACGCGGTCAGTCTTGCGCCGGGGCCTGCGCGGCCTCGTCGGGGCGCAGTTCGCTCACGAACCGGTCGAAATCGTCGGCGGCCTGGAAATTCTTGTAGACGCTGGCAAAGCGGACATAGGCCACCGTGTCGATCCGGGCGAGCGTCTCCATCACGATCTCGCCGATGGTCTTGGAGGGAATGTCGGTATCGCCCATGCTCTCGAGCCTGCGTACGATGCCCGAGATCATCTGTTCGACGCGCTCGGGCTCGATCGGGCGTTTCTGCATGGCGATGCGGATCGAGCGTTCGAGCTTGTCGCGGTCGAAATCCTCGCGCCGCCCGTTGGTCTTGATCACCACGAGGTCGCGCAACTGCACGCGCTCATAGGTGGTGAACCGCCCGCCGCAGCCCGGGCAGAACCGGCGTCTGCGGATCGAGACATGCTCTTCCGCGGGGCGCGAATCCTTGACCTGCGTGTCGATATTTCCGCAAAACGGACAGCGCATCCCCCGTCCCCCTTCTTGTCTCTGCCTCTCGGATCGTGGGTCTGCCGCCCGGATATCCACAGGCACTATAGGACAGCCGCAAGGTTTTGGGTAGGGGGGATTTCCCGCCCCCAGATCAAGGGGGGCGGCGCACCGGTCACTTTCGCGGGCGTCCAAAGGCGCGCGGCGCCCGCATCCCGAAAAACGGGGCCAGAACCGCGCGCCAGAGGCTTTGCATCTCCCGCTCGGGGTGCGGCGCGGGCGGGGCCTGACACCATGCGGTGTCGAACAGCGGTGCGAGCCGCGCCTCGTCCAGCACCCAGCGGCCGCATCGCCCCTCGTGCCGGTCGGCACGCTGATAGCCGAGCCAGCGGTCAAGCGGGGCCCGGCAGGCCAACCGCGCGCCCGGCGCGGGCAGGTAAAAGCCGCTGTTGATGCGCAGGCAGATATTGTCGAGCTGGCGCGCGACCGGGCGAAGCCGGTCCGGGACATCCGGCTTGGGCAGGTAATTGAACCGCTCCGGCGCGCCGCGAAAGAACACGCACAGCGCGGTCGCAAGGTCGAGATCGCGGCGCGCCATCGCCCGCCCCAGCCCCGCAAGGGGGGCCTCCGACCAGTCCGTCGCGGCAAGCGCGGCGGCCAGCGCATCGCCCGACAGACGGTCCAGCGCGCCGGACCCGGATGTTTTGTCCGCGCCCTGAGCGCCGGTCGGCGATGGTCCTGTCATTTATGTCGTCCCGTGAAATCAAGAGTCCGGTCCAGACTCTGGCCGCATCAGGGGATTTCTTTGAAACAAACGTGGCAACGATGCGGCAAGAGGTCACGACGCGTGAACACAGTGTTCACGGCGCGGTGTCCCCGGTCGATTTCCGCTTTGGTCCGGGCGGCGCGTCCCGTTAAGCTCACCTTATGTTGGCCCGCATCCTCCACGCGCTCTCCGCGCCGAAAACGGCCCCCCTGCCCGAGCCTGACGAGCGGCTCGCTCTGGGCGCGCTCATGGTGCGCATCGCCAAGTCCGACCGCGACTATGCGCTGGCCGAGATCAAGCGGATCGACCGTCTGCTCGCCGCCCTGAACGGCATCGGACCGGTCGAGGCGGCGCGGATGCGCGCGACCTGCGAGCGTCTCGAACGCGCCGCGCCCGGCACCGACCGGTTCGGCCACATGATTCGCGACCGCGTCAGCATCGACGCGCGCGCGGCGGCGCTCGAGGCGCTGTGGGAGGTGGTGCTGTCCGACGGCGATTGCGCGCCCGAGGAGGTCGCCGTACTCGACCTTGCACGCGACGCGATGGGGCTGGGAGAGGCCGACAGCGCCGCGGCGCGGGCGCGCGCCGAGGCGCGGGGAGGGGCATGACGCGAACGTGATGACACTGCGCCGCGAATCGGCGCCATGTCGAATTGATTGGCGTCGATGACGCAACAATTGCCCGCCAATATCGGAATTGACCACGCTTCCCGAACGACAAGCCGAGTCATCGACTCCGCATCACGCCGGGCAGTCGCGAAAACGTCGCATGGCCGGACCTCGGAAACAATCGCGTCCCGATCGCACCGGGATTCGGGCTCCGCCCCTGTCGATACAGTATTTTTCGCGCGCAGAACGCCATTCGCAGATCGGTTTCGCGAAACAATCCGCCGGACAATCATGGCGCGGGGAGGGCAATAATGGCGGAAATCGGGCAGCGCCCGGCAATCCGGGCACATTCCTGACAAGATTCTTCTTGGGCACGGGGCCGCACTGGCGTAAAACATCGACAGCCTGACTGGGGGGTCATGTTCATAGGTCACGGGGGCGACCGCTCTGATCCGCTGCGCGATCCGTCGCGCATCCGGAGGCGTGAGCGCCTGTCATCCGGTCGTCGGGCCGGATGTCAATGCACACGGCACGACCGTGGCGATGGGCTATCTCCTCCACATTCGCGGGTTCGACGGTCGTCTTGTTCCTGCGACGTCATGAACAGTTCGGGGCAGGTGCGTTGAACGACGGAACATATGGTCGCCCCGGCCGTTCCCGAGAAGTGGAGAAGACAAATGGCCGTCATCACGATCACCTCTGCGGGTACGTATACGGTAAATGCGGGCGATACGTTCATTATCGGCCCTGGCGTCGAGGGCGATGTCAGGTTCGAAGCCGCGGATGGCGCGTCCTCGCCAGTCGATTTCAATATCGAACTGAACGACAGCCCGACCCACGACAAGGACATCAAGATAGACATCAAGGGGCACAACGACCTCCACCCCAATATCTCGATCGCCGACGGCTACATCGGCCATGAGACCGAATTCGATCTCAAGGATGCCTCCGGTTCCGCGATCACCACTGGTGACGATGTGATCATCGGCAAGCTCGAAGCGTCCGAGGACGGTCGTGACGTGACCATGATCGGCACGCTGGACCGCGACGAGCTCGAAAAGCTCGAAAAGCTGGAATTCGACGGCAATGGCGGCCACGACAACGTCATCCCGACCGACGGGATCAGCCTCGATCTGGGATGGATGACCGATGCGGAACGCGCGGCGTTCGAACAGGAAGTGCTCGATGCAGGCTACGTGGCCGACGGCTCAGGCGGCTTTTTCGCGCCCGACCCGGATGGCGACGGCAAGAGCGATGTCGGTCATATCGACTTCAAGATGGATCTCGATGGCGACGGGTCCGACGACTTCGAGTTGAAACTGCACCACTACGAGCAGATCGGCATCACCTCGGGCAGCGGCGTGCCAGTGGGCATCGACGGCATCGTCGATGGCGACAACACCGCCAACGAGATCGACCTCGCCTATACCGGCGATCCCGAAGACGACCGGATCGACAACAACGATGCGCCCGACGGCTCCGATGATGACGTGGTCGATGCCGGCGGCGGCGACGATACCGTGCGCTCGGGCGAGGGCAACGACATCGTCTATGGCGGGTCCGGCAACGACTCGGTCGATGGCGAGGCGGGCGACGATGTCATCTTCGGCGATTCCAAAGCGCCGGACGGCACCTTCGATGGCGGCGCGGTCGTGCGCGAGAGCTTCGAGTGGGACAAGGCACCGGCATCGGGAGACGACGATGACGACTCGGGCGATGGCGTCGTGGACAATGGCGACCCGCTCTCCGACTTCACGCAGAACACCGGCAATGTCGACGTCAGCTTCCGGGTGACCAGCGAGTCGTCCCCGGCGATCAGCCACACGTTCTCGGATCAAACGCAGTTCGTCGGCGGCATCGACAGCGGCGACGAATCGATCGACGACGAGAGCGGCCTGCTCAGCGATCTGTCCGGCACGAGCAACGGGCAAACCGGCTATGAGCTCGGCTTTTCGGCACCGGTGGAGGATGTCGATTTCCGCATCAACGACATCGACGGGTCGGGCACGGTCACGGTGCGCGCCTTTGACGCGGATGACAACGAGATCGCCGTCACCCTGACGCCCGGCAGCGAACTGGACACGGTCGACGCCAACACCGTGACCACCGCGGATGTCGGCACATTCGACGACACCGACGAGCCGGATTTCTCCGTGCACGTCCAGATCGACGGGCCGGTCTCGCGGATCGAGATCGACCACAGCGAAGGCAGCGCCAATTCCGGCATCTGGGTCTCCGACGTGTATTTCGACGCGCCGCTCGCGGATACCGGAGGGGCGGGCGACGACACCCTGCTCGGCGGCGACGGCGACGACGCGATCTTCGGCGAGGGCGGCGATGACTCGCTGATCGGCGGGGCGGACGACGATTCCATCGACGGCGGAAGCGGGAATGACACCATCTCGGGCGATGCCGCGGTGGGCCCGGTGCGGATCACCATCGACCAGACCAGTGCCGGTTTCACGAACGAGGTGTTCGCCTACACGATCGACCGCGAAACCGGCGAGATCAGCAACATCCGCACGCTGACCGCAAACGCCACGGACTCGGTCGGCGAGACCTTTACCTACAGCGCCGCGCCCGGCGCCGAGGTGGGCGTCGGGATCGTCAGCCCCGAGGGCACGTTCCTCTCCTCGGGCTACGGCGACAATGTCGGGCTCAACAGCGACGGGCTGGTGCATACCTCCGGCATCGCGCAGGGCGGCGACGGCGAGGTCACGCTGGGATTCGAGGACCGGGCCGGTCTGGGCGACGGGGACTTCAACGATGTCGTGGTCACGGTCGATCCCGGCAGCTCGGGCACCGGTTTCGACAACGCCCATTTCGAGGCCGTATCGGACCTGCCCGAAACCGCCGAAGACGGCGACGACGTGATCGACGGCGGCACCGGCGACGACCTGATCCACGGTCTCGGCGGCGATGACGACATCACCGGCGGCAACGGCGGCGACACCATCTTCGGCGGCAGCGGCAGCGACACCGTGGATGGCGGCGCGGGCGGTGACTTCATCGACACCGGCACGCCCCTGTCCGGCGCGCCGCTGCCCGATCTCGGCTTTCCGGGGCTGTTTCCGCCGGACCCGACCCCCGACGACGACCGCGATCTCGTGTCCGGCGGTGATGGCAACGACACCATCCTCACCGGTGATGACGCCGACACCATCGACGGCGGCGCGGGCGCGGATTCCATCAACGCCGGGATCGACGCGGACGCGGTCGCGGGCGGCGCGGGCGATGACACGATCATCGGCGGCGAAGGCTCCGACACCATCGAGGGCAATGACGGCGACGACCTGATCTACGGCGGGCTCGACCCGTCCTTCCCCGACAGTCTCAACATCCCCGATGACAACCCGTCCGGCCCCGATGATCCGGTGCCCGACAATGGCCGCGACCTGATCTTCGGCGGCGACGGCAACGACACCATCTTCGGCCAGGATGACGACGACACCATCCACGGCGGCGACGGTGCCGATTCGATCGACGCGGGCATCGACGATGACGAGGTGTTCGGCGGCGCGGATGCCGACACGATCCAGGGCGGTGACGGCAATGACACGATCACCGGCGGGGCCGGGGCCGACAGCCTGTCCGGCGGCGATGACCGCGACACGTTCATCGTCGGATCGGTCGCGGATGCGGATGGCGATATCGTCGATGGCGGCAGCGGCGGCGATGATTTCGACACGCTGGACCTCAGCGGCCTCGGGCCGTTCGTGACGGTGGGCGAGACCACCGACCCGGATGGCAATTCCACCAGCGGCACGATCAATTTCCTCGACAGCCCGGGCGGCAGCGTCACCGGCACGCTGAGCTATTCCGAGATCGAGAACATCGTCCCCTGCTTCACCCCCGGCACGCGGATCGCGACACCGCGCGGCGAGGTGGCGGTCGAGGATCTGCGCACGGGCGATCGCGTCATCACCCGCGACAACGGCTTGCAGGAAATCCGCTGGACGGGCGCGCGGGTGCTGGGCACGGCGGACCTGATCGCCGCGCCCCACCTGCGGCCCGTGCTGATCCGCGCCGGTGCGCTTGGCCGCGGCCTGCCCGAGCGCGACATGACGGTCAGCCCGCAGCACCGCCTGCTGCTCACCTCCGAGCGCGCCGCGCTCTATTTCGGCGAGCGCGAGGTGTTGGCGGCGGCGCGGCACCTCACCGGCATGGAGGGCATCGACGAGATCCGCGCCACCGGCACCACCTATATCCACTTCATGTGCGACCGCCACGAGGTGGTGCTCTCCGACGGGGCCTGGACCGAGAGCTTCCAGCCCGGCGAGCAGGTGCTCGACGCGATGGGCGACGCCACGCGCGAGGAAATCTTCACCCTGTTCCCCGAACTGCGGGAGAGCGCGGGCATCGAGGCCTACCAGGCCGCGCGCCGCTCGCTCAAGCGCCACGAGGCCCGGCTGCTGGTGGAGTGACGGCCCGCGGCACCCCCGCGCCCTCGCCGGATCGGGAAACACGGGTGCCGGGCGGTGCGCTTGAACCGCGCCGGGGCCTGTGCCACAGTAAAACCTCGGCGGTTCCATGTCCGCAACAGGAAGTGCGGCGATTTCCCTGTCTCATCGACTGTGGGCGACCACCGGGGATTTTCAATTCGAGAGAGCCATGCGCCGAGCCGTCCTGCCCTTCTGCCTGATCCTCGGTGCCTGCGCCCCGGCTGCCCGCCAGCCGGACACCGCCTCGCGCGCGGCCCCCCCGCACGAGAGCACACTGCCCCCGATGAAGGCGTTTTCGGCCCCCAGCCCGTTGCCGCCGCAACGCGCCAACCGCGATATCATGCGCGATTTCGTCGATCTCGCGTTCCAGATGGAATCGGGGCGCGCGCTCGAGCGGTTCTCGCGCTTCGAGGGGCCCATCTCGGTGCGCGTGACCGGCGATGCGCCCGCCACGCTGATGGCCGATCTCGACCGCGTCATCCAACGGCTGCGCAGCGAGGCCAGGATCGACATCCGCCGCGTCGGCGGCGGCATCGGCGCGGCCAACATCACCATCGAGGCGGTGAGCCGCGACGACATCCGCCGCAACCTGCCGAGCGCGGCGTGTTTCGTCGTGCCCAACGTGGACAGCCTCGCCGGATACCGCCGCGCCCGCGGCACCCGCACCACCGACTGGACGCGCATCACCCGGCGCGAGAAGATCGCGGTCTTCGTGCCCAACGATGCCAGCCCGCAGGAAACCCGCGATTGCCTGCACGAGGAACTGGCGCAGGCGCTCGGGCCGCTCAACGACCTCTACCGGCTGTCGGACAGCGTGTTCAACGACGACAACGTGCATGCCGTGCTCACCGGCTTCGACATGCTGATCCTGCGGGCCTATTATGCACCCGAGTTGCGCGCCGGCATGACGCGGCGCGAGGTGGAACGACGCCTGCCCGCGATCCTCAGCCGCCTCAACCCCGCGGGCGACCGGATCGCGCCGCGCTTTGCCGGGCCGACGCCGCGCGCCTGGATCGAGGCGATCCAGACCGCGCTCGGCCCCGGCACGCGCGCCTCCCGGCGCCGCGCCGCCGCGCGCGACGCCATGCGAATCGCGCGGGCGGAGGGCTGGACCGACCACCGCCGCGCCTTCAGCCATTTCGCGCTCGGCCGTCTCGCGCAGGTCGAGGACCCGGCCTTCGCCCGCGCGCAGTTCATGATGGCCGACCGCTTCTACCGCACGGTGCCCGGCACCGGGCTGCACCGCGCCTACGTGGCCGCGCAGCTTGCCAGCCACGCCATCGCCCTCGGCGATGGTGCGGCGGCGCTCGGGGTGCTGGAACCGCAAGTCGCCGTGGCCGAACGGTTCGAGAACGCCGCGCTCGTCGCCACGCTCAAGATGCTCCGCGCCGAGGCGCTCGAACTCGAGAACCGCGTGGCCGAGGCGCAGGCCGTGAGGCTGGACAGTCTGGGCTGGGCGCGCTACGGCTACGGCGCGGATCGGGCCGTACAGGCCAGGCTCCGCGAAGTGGGGGCGCTCAGCCCTCTCAGGGGACCGGACGGATAGGCGATGATCGTCATTATCGGCGCGATACTTGGGGCAGCGGGCGGCGGCGTGCTGGCATGGCGGCGCAAGGGCAAGCTGGCCGACATCCTGCTCTATGCCTTTGTCTATGGCCTGATCTTCGCGCTTGCCGGGCTGTTCCTCACGCTGATCCTGCACCGCGCCTCGGTGTGAGGCGGCGATGTTCCTGCCCTTCTTCGAAACCCTCAGGGCGGGCGGCGTGCCGGTCAGCTTGCGCGAATACCTGACCTTTCTCGAGGCGGTGCGCGCGGGGCTCGTCACCTACGATATCGAAGGTTTCTACTACCTAGCCCGCAGCGCGATGTTGAAGGACGAGCGCCACATAGACCGCTTCGACCGCGCCTTCGCCAGCAGCTTTTCGGGGCTGGAAAATATCAGCACCGACGCGGTGCTCGACGCCGTGGACCTGCCCGCCGACTGGCTGGAAAAGATGGCCGAAAAGCACCTCAGCGCCGAGGAAAAGGCCGAAATCGAGGCGCTCGGCGGTTTCGACAAGCTGATGGAGACACTCAGGGAGCGGCTCGACGAGCAGCAGGGCCGCCATCAGGGCGGCTCAAAATGGATCGGCACCGCGGGCACCTCGCCCTTCGGGGCCTATGGCTACAACCCCGAGGGCGTGCGCATCGGCCAGGACGAAAGCCGCCACCGCCGCGCCGTCAAGGTCTGGGACAAGCGCGAATTCCGCAATCTCGACGACAGCGTCGAATTGGGCACCCGCAACATCAAGGTGGCGCTGAAACGCCTGCGGCAATGGGCGCGCGACGGGGCACAGGAAGAGCTTGACCTCGACGGCACCATCCGCTCCACCGCCGAGCATGGCTATCTCGACGTCAGGACGCGGCCCGAGCGGCGCAATGCCGTCAAGGTGCTGCTGTTTCTCGACGTGGGCGGCTCGATGGACCCGCATATCAGGGTGGTGGAAGAACTGTTCTCGGCCGCGCGCGCCGAGTTCAAGCATCTCGAATACTACTATTTCCACAACTGCCTCTACGAGGGTGTGTGGCGCGACAACGCCCGGCGCTGGAACGCGCAGACCCCGACATGGGAGGTGCTCAACACCTACGGGCCGGATTACAAGTGCATCTTCGTGGGCGATGCCAGCATGTCGCCCTACGAGATCGCCTATCCGGGCGGGGCGAACGAGCACTGGAACGCCGAAGCGGGGCAGGTCTGGCTCGACCGCGCCCGCACGCAATGGCCCGACCACCTGTGGATCAACCCGGTGCCCCGCCGCGAATGGGACTATACCCATTCCATCGGCATGATCCGCGAGATCTTCGACGACCGGATGGTGCCGATGACGCTCGAAGGGCTGGACGCGGGGATGAAGGCGCTGGTGCGCTGAGGGCGGGATTGGGCATGTTCTGGGGTTGGGGTGGTTCTGGCCTTGAGGGGACATTGGGTGAGCCGCGCGAGGGCCCGACCGCGGGTGGGCGTTCCAACGATGAAACGGCGCGCTTTATGGTGCCATATACTCCCGCGTTATCAATAACTTGAGGCGTATAAAAGCGCGCGCCCGGGGGGCGGGTCATGCCGGAGGCATGCCTCTGGCATGACCGCTCGCGCGGCGGCGTGCAAGCACGCCTTGATTCCGCGCGGGGTGGGTGGCGAACGTCCCCTCCAGGCCACCCCCTCACCCCTTCGACAACGCCTTGGCCAGTCGCGGCAGCCGCGCCTTCTTCAGCAGCGGGCGCATCTCCCAATCCCCCTGCGACAGGTGCCGCGCCTTGGCCAGAACACCACCCGCCACCTCCGCCACCAGCCCCGGCTGTGCCGTCCAGATGCCGTGCAGGAACCCATCCGGATCGGCCCGCCACAGCCCCTCCTCAGCCAGCACGCCACGCGGGAAATCGCGGGCGTTGAGCGTCAGGATACCGTCCGCCGACCCGGCGATCGCGGCGGCCAGAACGTGGGTGTCGGCCGGATCGGGCAGCCACAGCCGCGCCTCCAGCGACGGCTTCCAGGCGACACTTGCCTCCGGCCAGCGCGCCGCCATCAGCGCCGCCTCGCCCGCCGCCTGCGCCTGCGCATCGGCGCCCAGTTTCGCCGCCGCGTGCAGCCATTCGCCGATGATACGCTCCGACCAGAGCGGCGCGAACGCCCCCGCCCAGGCCACGCCGAGGATCATCTCGCGCATCACCGTGGGATAGATCACGCAGGTATCCAGAAGCACCCTCACAGCCGGTAGAACAGCGCCTTGAGATAGCCGCTCTCGGCCAGATTCGGGTGCTGCGGATGGTCCGGCCCGGCAAAGCCGGTGTGGATCAGCGCGCCCTCGCGCCCCGCCCGCCCGATGCCGCGCGTGCAGGCGGTGCGGAACCGCCCCAGATCGGCGGCGTGCGAGCACGAGCACAGGCCCAGATAGCCGCCCGGCACCACCAGCCCGGCGGCCAGCCGCGCCACCCTCTCATAGGCGCGCAGCCCCTTGTCCAGCGCCTGCTTCGTCGGCGCAAAGGCGGGCGGGTCGCAGATCACCAGGTCGAATTGCGCGCCCTCCCCGGCCAGCGCCTCCATCACCGCGAACGCATCGCCCCGCCGCGCCTCGAACCGCGCTGCCACGCCCGTCCGCTCCGCCCCCGCGCGCGCCAGATCGAGCGCCGGGGCCGAGCCGTCCACCGCCAGCGCCCGCGCCGCGCCCCCCGCCAGCGCGGCAAGTGCGAATCCGCCGACATGCGAAAACACGTCAAGCACCCGCGCGCCATCCGCCAGCCGCGCGGCAAAGGCGTGGTTGGGCCGCTGGTCATAGAATATCCCGGTCTTCTGCCCGCCGGTCAGATCGGCCATGTATGTGGCCCCGTTCATCGGCACCGGCACCGGGGCGTCAGGTGCCTGCCCCGCCAGAACGGCGCTGCCCTCATCCAGCCCCTCCAGCACCCGCGCCCGCCCCGAGGCGTTCTTGAGCACGCAGGTCACGCCGGTCACCTCCTGCACCGCCTGCCCGATCTCCGGCAGCAGCACCTCGGCCCAGGCGGCGTTGGGCTGGATCACCGCGATCTCGCCGAACCGGTCGATCACCACGCCCGGCAGGCCATCGGCCTCGGCATGGACAAGCCGGTAGAAGGGCGCATCGAACAGCCGTGCGCGCATCTCGTGGGCGCGCGCCAGCCGCGCCGCGATCCACGCGCCGTCGATCCGCGCGCCGGCGTCGCGATCCAGCACCCGCGCCATGATCCGCGAGGCGGGGTTGACGGCCACGAGGCCCAGCGGCGCGCGCGCCTCATCCTCCAGCACCGCGATGCTGCCGGGCGGCAGCGCGCGGGTGCGCCGGTCGGTGACGATCTCGTTGTCGAAGATCCACGGCGCGCCGTGCCGGATGGCGCGGGCATTGGCCTTGGGGCGCAGGCGGATCATGGGATAAGGGGGCGCTGTCATGCCGCCCCCTTAAGCCGTTTCGCGTGGCCCGGAAAGATCAGAGTTGGTTGAGCACGCCGATCAGGCCCGTCGCCTGCACGCGATAGCCGTGCTCGGGTCCCAGCTCGTCGCGGATGACGCGGGCCAGGTGATCGGTGATGCGCACCTTTTGCGTGAGGCCCCGCCGTTCGGCCGCGATCGCCTTCTGCCCGCCGAACGCCTTGAAATCCGCCTTGACGAATTTCGGTTCGGTGAGCGCCGCGCCGGTTCCGGGATCGCGCAGCGTGTAGGTGAACTGGATCGCGTGCACCCCGCCGACGGTATAGCGCGCCTTCTCGCTCAGCGCGTGAAACTTCGACAGCTCGACGTCGAGCACCACCGCCTCCGCGCCTTCGGGCAGCGCGTCCACGCCCCGTTCGAACCCGTCTTCGAGGATCGCCGCCACCTGCGCGTGGCGGTCGCCGGGCGGGTCCTCGCGCCAGACGATATCGCCGCCGGGCAGGTAGCGGTTGGCCTCCGACACCCGCAGGCTGCGCGGTACGGTCACGCGCACGTCCCTTACGTCGAACGGCACCGCGGCGGGTTGCAGCGCGAATGCCTCGAGCGGGGCGTTTCTCGTGGCGGTCTCGACGCTGGCGCAGGCCGAAAGGCCGAGGCCAAGCATCAGTGCGGCGGCAAGTCCGACAAGGCGCATGATCGTCTCCGTGTCCAAAACCTCTTTGACGGCCCTTGGTTTGCCCTCCGATTACGGCCAATCTTGGACAAATGCGGCGTATTTCGGGGGCACGGACGCGCTCAGTCCCGCTTGCGCCCGCGCCATCCGCCACGGCGGCGCGGGCGCTCTGCCTGTGCGAGCCCCGCGCGCAGAACCGACGTCATCGGATGGTCGGGCGAGTCCGCCGCGTAACGCTCCACCAACGCTTCGAGGGCCGCGCCCACCTCCTGCCCGTCGGGCAGCGACAGCGCCCAGTCGAGAAAGATCGACCGGCATTCGCCCTCACCGATCCCGTCGATCCGGTATGCCTCGCGGATGAGGCCCTTGGGATCGAGCGCATCGCCGCGGCTCATCCCCGGCCCTCCGCGCCCGTGCCAAGCGCCGCGTCGATCACGCGCGCTGCCTCGTCGCATGTCCGTTCAAGCCGATGCGCGAGCATCTCCACGCTCTCCTCCCCGGTTTCGCGCAGCACGAAGGCCGCCCCCGCGCGGCCGATCCGCTCTGGATCGAGCGGGCCGTCGCCGAACAGACGCGCCGCCATCTGCAAGGCCGAGCAAAGCCCATAAGCAGCCTCGAGCGCTGCGCCGCCCGCGGCATCCAGCCACCCGGAAGCGACAGCCCCGCGCAGCCCCGAGACCGCATCGCGCGCGCCCTGCGCCGCCAGCAGGTTGCCCGCCTGCGCCACCAGTTCCAGATCCAGCAATCGTCCCGGCCCCAGCTTGACATCCCACGCGCCTTCGGGCGGCTTGGCCCCGGCCACACGCGCGCGCATCCCGGCCACCGCCTGCCGCACCGGATCGCACGCGGCCTTGTCGGAAATGAGCGCGGTGCGGAACGCCTCGATATCCTCCGCCAGCCCCGCCTCGCCCGCGATCACCCGCGCCCGCGTCAGCGCCAGGTGCTCCCATGTCCAGGCCTCGTCGGCCTGATAGCTTCGGAAACTCGGCCAGCTTGTCGCCACCGGCCCCTGGTTGCCCGACGGACGCAGGCGCATGTCCACCTCGTAGAGCCGCCCCTCTGCCATCGGCGCGGTCAGCGCGGTGATGAGCGCCTGCGTCAGCCGCGCATAATAGGGCCTCACGGAGAGAGGGCGCTTGCCGTCCGAGCCCTCGGCATCGCCCGCATCGTAGATCACGATCAGATCGAGGTCCGACCGCGCGTGCAGCCGCCCCGCGCCCAGCGAGCCCATGCCGATCACCGCCGCGCCGCGCCCCGGCGGGGCCCCGTGCCGCCGGGCGAACTGCGCCACCACGCGGGGCCAGAGCGCACCGATCACGGCGCCGGCAAGATCGGCATACTGCCTGCCCGCATCGCCCGCCTCGACCAGACCGCGCAGGTGATGCACCCCTACGCGGAAATGCCATTCCTTGTGCCAGCGCCGGGCGAGGTCGAGCGCGCGCTCGTAATCCGGCTCGGCCTCCAGCCGCTCGGCCAGCGCCGCTTCCAGCGCCGCGCGCCCTGGCCACGGCGCAAAGAAGTCGCCGGCGATCACCGCGTCGAACACGCCCGCGTTGCGCGACAGGTATTGCGCCAGCGACGGCGCCGTGCCGACGATATCCACCAGCAGGTCGATAAGCTGCGGATTGGCCTCGAACAGCGCGAACACCTGCACCCCGGCGGGCAGCCCCCGCAGGAATCCGTCGAACGCCAGCAGCGCCTCCTCGGGGTTTGCGGCGCGGGCGAGACGGGCGAGGATCTCCGGGCGCAGCCGCGCGAAAATCTGCTGCGCGCGCTCGGACCGCAGCGCCGGGTAGCCATGCCAGCGCGCGATCACCTCCTCGTCGAACGCCGTCTCCGGCACATCCGCCGCGTCACCGCCCGGCGCCTCCTGCCGAAAGAACCCCTCGATCAGGTCATCCACCGTCGCCACACGGCGCGCGATCTCGTCCCGCAACTCCTCGGTCTCGCGCCCCATGAAGGCGGCAAGCCGGTCGAATTCGGCGGCCGAATTGGGCAGCAGGTGGGTCTGCGCGTCGCGCAGCATCTGCACGCGGTGCTCCAGCTCCCGGTGAAAGCGGTAATTCCCGGTGAGCGTCTCCGCCGCCTCCTGCGGCACCCAGCCCTTCCTGGCCAGCCGCGCCAGCCCCTCGACCGTGCCGCGCACCCGCAACTCCGGGTCACGCCCGCCGGCGATAAGCTGCCGGGTCTGCGTGAAGAACTCGATCTCGCGGATGCCGCCGCGCCCCAGCTTGACGTTGTGACCCTCTAGGCAGAACGCGCCGCCCAGCCCCTTGTGCGCGCGAATCGCCAGCCGCATGTTGTGCGCGTCCTCGATCGCCGCGAAATCCAGGTGCTTGCGCCAGACAAAGGGCCTGAGCGTGGCAATGAACCGCGCCCCGGCCTCCGCGTCGCCCGCGCAGGGCCGCGCCTTGATCCAGGCCGCGCGCTCCCATGTGCGTCCGAGGCTCTCGTAATAGGTCTCCGCCGCCGCCATCGCCATGCAGACGGGCGTGACGCCGGGATCGGGGCGCAGCCGCAGATCGGTGCGAAAGACATAGCCCTCTGCGGTGCGGTCGTTGAGCATGGCCGACATCCTGCGCGTGGCGCGCACGAGGCTGGCGCGCGCCTCGTGGAAATCGTCGCGGTCAAAGCGGGTCTCGTCGAACAGGCAGATGAGGTCGATATCCGAACTGTAATTGAGCTCGCGCGCGCCCATCTTGCCCATCGCGAACACGACCATGCCCGCGCCGGTGGCGATGTCCGCCTCGTTCATCCCGGGCAGCTTGCCGCGCCGGGCCTCCGCGCCGAGGGCGGCGCGCAGCGCCAGGTCGCAGGCAAGATCGGCGAAATCGGTGAGGTGCCCGGTCACCTCGTCCAGCGACCACGCACCGCCCAGATCCGCCAGCCCGGTCAGCAGCGCCACCCGCCGCTTGGCGCGGCGCAGGTCCGGGCCAAGCCGGTCGGGGGCGGTCTCGCGAAGCTCGTGATGGATCGCCTCCAGCGCCGCCTCGGGGGCGTCCACCGCGCCGGTCAGCCACGCGCCCTCGGCCTCCACCAGCGATTTCAGGAACGGGCTGCACCCCGCCGCCCCGGAAACCAGATCCGCCACCGCGCCGCTCAGGTCCGGCGCGTGGCGCAGCGCCTCGGCCCCCTCGTCGGGGGCGTAGGGGCGCGGGCAGCGGCTGAGGCGATCTGCGAGGGTCATGCGCGCGAGTGATACAGGCGCGGCGGGTCTGGTCAATGGGCGGGCGGCGTGAAACACTGACGCTATACCGACGCTATACCGACAGGATACAGATGAGCAAAAGTGTCGCCCGAGTGCGCCGCGCCCTTTCGGCGGCGGGGCTGGACATCGCGCCGGTCGAGACCGGCAATGCCACCACCGCGCAGATGGCTGCGGACCTCGTGGGCTGCGACGTCGCGCAGATCGCCAAGTCGATCATGTTCCGCGACGAGGCCGGCGGCGCGGCGATCCTGTTTGTCACCTCCGGGGTCATGCAGGTCGATCCCGCCGCCGCCAGCGCCGTGGCGGGCGTGCCCCTTGGCCGCGCCGACGCCGCGCTCATCCGCGCGCAGACCGGCTTTGCCATCGGCGGCGTGTCGCCCGTGGGCCACCTGACACCGCCGCGCGCCTTCTTCGATCCGCACTTGCTGACATTCGAACAGGTCTGGGCGGCGGCGGGCACGCCGCGCCACCTGTTCGCCATCGCGCCCCGGAAACTCCTGGAGATTTCCGGCGCGCAGGCCGCGGATTTCACCGCCTGACCCCTTGCAATCGACGGCCCCATCGCCAAGCTATAGCGCATCATGATGCACGATACATGGGCTCTGCCCGACCCCGACACACAGCCCGAATTCTACGCCGATGTCCCGGCCAAGCGGCTTTTGGCGTTCGTCGTAGACACCCTCGTGATCGTCGTGCTGAGCCTTCTGGTGGTGCCCTTCACCGCCTTTACCGGGCTTTTTTTCTTCCCGCTCCTGATGGCGGTGATCGGGTTTGCCTACCGCGTCGTGACCATCGCACGCGGCTCGGCCACCTGGGGGATGCGCCTCGCCGCCATCGAATTCCGCACCGCCGATGGCCGCCGCTTCGATCTCGGTCTCGCCGTCGCGCACACGCTGGGGCTCACGATCTCCTTTGCGCTGCCGCTGTTGCAGGTGGCCTCGATCGTGCTGATGCTGACACGCCCGCGCGGAGAGGGGCTGAGCGATCTGGTCCTCGGCACCGTCGCCCTCAACCGCCGCGCCGCCATGTGACAGCGCGGTGACGTTCCGCTTGGCGGAGCCGGGTTTCGTTGTTAACGTCGGGTTGAATACAATTGGACACCCGCATGCGACACACGCTTCCCATAGCGCCCCAATTCTATGTGACGGCACCGCAGCCCTGCCCTTATCTGCCGGGCCGGATGGAACGAAAGCTCTTCACCGCGCTCCAGGGCGAAGGGGCGCAGCGGCTCAATGACGGGCTGTCCAAGCAGGGCTTTCGCCGGTCGCAGAACGTGCTCTACCGCCCGTCCTGCGCCGATTGCGCGGCGTGCCTGTCGGCGCGGATCGACGTGGCGGATTTCACGCCCTCGCGCACGCAGCGGCGCGTCGCGCGGCGCAACGCCCACCTGGAACGGCAGATCGCCTCGCCCTGGGCCACAGAGGAGCAATACGCCCTCTTCCGCCGCTATCTCGAGAGCCGCCACGCCAGCGGCGGCATGGCCGACATGGACACGTTCGAATTCGCGGCGATGATCGAGGAGACGCCGATCCGCACCCGGGTGGTGGAATATATCGACCCCGAGACCGGCGCGCTCGTGGCCACCAGCCTCACCGACATCCTCGATGACGGGGTCAGTATGGTCTATTCGTTCTTCGAACCGGACATGCCCAGGGCATCGCTCGGGACCCACCTGATCCTCGACCATGTCGAGATCGCGCGCGAGAGCGGGCTGCCCTATGTCTACCTGGGATACTGGGTGCCGGGCAGCGACAAGATGGGCTACAAGGCCGGGTTCTCGGCGCTGGAGGTCTACGCGGGCGACCGCTGGCAGCGCGTGCGCGACCCGGATGCCTTCCGCGCCCGTGCGCACCCGCTGGTCAACGACCCGATCGCCGAGCAGGTGGCCAACATCTCGCTGCCCGATACCGGGACGGTGCGCCGCCGGGGCTGATCCGCGCGGGCACGGCCCGGGCTCAGCGCCCGGTACAGCCGCGGATATCGACGGCGTCGCCGGTGCTCAGCACGGTAAAGCGCAGCGCGCTGCGGTCGAGCACGAAGCCGCGCCCGTCGATATGGTGGATCTCCGTGCGGGCCCGTATGCGCCCCCCCTCGCGGCGCATCTCGGGCTGCGCCACCCATAGCTCCGGGTCGCCGCTCTCGACGATGACCATCTCCTGCGCGCCCATCTGCGCCACCTCGATCTCGACGGCGAGGGACATCCCGCCGCCCGCGACCGGCGCGACGCGGCAGTCCACGTCGCCAACGCCGGCCTCGGCGGCGGTGTAGGGCCGCGCCGCCAGCGCCGCCGCGATCCGGGGATCGAGCTCACCGCCGCTGCGCGGCAGGTCGAGGCGCACCCGGGTCTCCACCGGCACGCAGATATTGCTGCACACCCCGATCTCGAGTTCGGCGGCAAGCGTGACGGGCCGGTTTGCCTGCTCAGGCGTGATGCGCACCGGCAGGATGAGATCATGCACATAGCCGATGGTCCGCAGCCCGTTGGTGGTGGTCTGCTGCGGGGTGGGCCAGAGCACGTCGACCTTGCCGAGATTACGCGACCCGCGCCAGTCGAAGCGCGGCGGAATCCCCGCCTCGCCCGGTGCACGCCAGTAGGTCTTCCACCCCGGGGCCAGCTCGAAGCGCAGCGCCGCCATGTGCGAGCCGTCCGCCATGCGCCATCCCGGCAGGATGCTGACCGCGACCATGTCCTGCAATGCGCGCGCCTGGACTGGCGTGGTCAAAGGCGCGGCAAATGACATCGCGAGAATGAGGAGCGGAAGGAGATATCGTGCGAACATGGCGCTGACATGGGCCATTTCGCGCCGGATGCCAACTCACAAACAGGCGAGAATTCCTGCACGCGCGTCAACACACCGCTTGCACAGCCCGGCCCGCCTCCCCATTCTCATGGCATGAGTTCCCCCGACCCGTCCCCCGCGCCGGTCGATCTGACCGGCAAGATTCTCATCGCGATGCCCGGCATGGGCGATCCACGCTTTGCCCACGCGGTCGTCTACCTCTGCGCCCACAGCGCCGAGGGCGCGATGGGCCTGATCGTCAACAAGCCCGCGCAGGATTTGCGGATGCGCGACCTGCTGGACCACCTGTCGATCGAGCCCGGGCCCGACATGCCCGACATGCCGGTACATTTCGGCGGCCCGGTCGAGCATGGCCGCGGCTTCGTACTGCACGATGACGGCTACAGCTCGGACATCGCGACACTCAACGTGGCGCAGGGATTCGGCATGACTGCGACGCTCGACATTCTCGAGGACCTGGCGCAGGGCCGTGGGCCGAGCCGCGCGATCCTGGCGCTGGGCTATGCCGGATGGGGCCCCGATCAGCTCGAGTCGGAGCTGGCCGCGAACGGCTGGCTGACCTGCGAGGCCGATGCCGACCTCGTCTTCAGCAGCGAGGACACCGGCAAATGGGAGGGCGCGCTGGCCCGCCTCGGCATCTCGTCGCTGACGCTTTCGTCGGATGCCGGGCACGCCTGAGACGCCCGGCACTGGCCATCGGCGCGGATGGCAGGGTAGACTGTGCACCATGCTGCGCTCCGCCCCCCGTTTTCTTCTCGTTATCCCGTTCCTGCTGGTATCGACGGCGGTCACCGGGACGGTCTGGCACTATGGCCACCGGCAGGCGCTCGACGATCTCGCTCAACGCGGCGAGGCCGATCTTTCGCTGGTGGTGAGCGGGCTGGTGGCCGACCTTCAGCGCTACCGCGACCAGGTGGTGACGCTGGCCGATCATCCGACGCTGGTCACCCTTACCGGGCCGTCCGGGCCGCGCGCCCGCGCCCGCGCCGAGCGCCTGCTCACCGCCGCCGCCGACCGCACCGGGGCGGCGGCTCTCTATTACACCGACACCTCGGGCCGCGTGCTGGCGGGTACCGATGCGCCGGGCCGGACCTTCACCGGCACGGCGGTGTTCGGGCGCGCGATGGACGGCGCGCTCGGCACCGCACGCGCCACCGCGCCCGCGCTTGGCGGTCGGGTGTTCGAATTCGCCGCGCCGACCTTCGGCCCCGATGGCCGCGTCTCCGGCGCGGTGATCTCGGTCGCGGCGGCAGAGCGGATGGAATTCGGCTGGCGCGGCATGAGTACGGCGGTGTTCCTCGTCGATGACGCGGGCACGGTGTTCCTGTCCAACCGCTCGGAGCTGCTGGGTTGGCGCAAGGCATCGGCGCGGTCGCAGCTCGTCCCGCCGGGCGGCCCGCCCATCCCTCTGGAGCAAGCCGCGGGCGGACCGCACGAGATATGGCATATCGACCTCGGCAGCTACCTGCCGCGGCAGGCGCTGCGCGTGGCGCAGGACGTGCCGCGCATCGGCATGACCGGCGCGGCGCTCGTCGATACCGCCCCCGCCCGCCGCCTGGCCACGCTTCAGGCAGGTGCGGTGGCGGGCTTGTTTCTGTTCTTCGGGATGCTGCTGCTGCTGGCGCAGGAGCGCCGCCGCGCGCTGGCCGCTGCCAATGCCGATCTCGAGCGCCGCGTGGCCGAGCGTACCGAGACGCTCAGCCGCACCAACCGCGAGCTCCAGCGCGAGATCGGCGAACGGCAAGAGGCCGAGGCCGCCCTTCGCCACGCACAGGCCGAGCTGGTGCAGGCCGGCAAGCTCAGCGCGCTGGGCAAGATGAGCGCGGGCATCAGCCATGAGCTCAACCAGCCGCTCATGGCGATCCGTCAGTTCACAAGCAACGCCGCCGCCTTCATGCGCCGCGACGCCCCCGACCGCGCCGCCGAGAACCTCGCGCGTATCGACGAGATGGCCCACCGCATGAGCCGCATCATCCGCAACCTGCGCGCCTTCGTGCGCAACGAAAACGAACCGATGGGCCGCGTCGATATCTGCGCCGTGGTCGAGGCCGCGCTGGAAATGACGACCGAGCGGCTGCGCCGCGACAACATTGCCGTCGACTGGACGCCCCCGTCGCAGGCGGTTTTCGTCCACGGCGGCGAAGTGCGGCTGGGGCAGGTGCTGGTCAACCTCATGACCAACGCCGCCGACGCCATGCGCGAGAGCCCCGAACGCCGCATCGCAATCTCGCTGGAGGATGGTGCGCACGTACGGCTGCGCCTGCGCGACACCGGCCCCGGCATCGAGGAGCCCGACAAGATATTCGACCCGTTCTACACCACCAAGGACGTGGGCGGCGAGGGCATGGGGCTGGGCCTGTCGATCTCCTACGGCCTTGTCCAGAGCTTCGGCGGGCGCATCACCGGGGCCAACACCGGGAGCGGTGCGGAATTCATCATCGAGCTCGACCCGTGGCGCGACGAGACGGAGAACGCGGCATGACGCGCGAGGTGCTGGTGGTGGACGACGACCGCCCGGTGCGCGAGGCGCTGGCGCAGACGCTGGAGCTGGCCGAATGCACGGTGCGCGTCACCGGTTCCTTCATCGAGGCCAAGGACCATATCGCCACCGGGTTTCCCGGCGTGATCCTGTCGGATATCCGGATGCCGGGGCGCGACGGGTTTCACCTGCTCGACCACGCTCACGGGATCGACCCCGAGCTGCCGGTGATCCTGCTGACCGGCGAGGGCGACATCCCGATGGCCGTCAAGGCGATGGGTGCGGGCGCCTTCGACTTTCTTGAAAAGCCGTGCGCGCCGGATCAGCTCGTCGCGGTGATCGACCGCGCGCTCAACACCCGCCGCCTCGTGCTGGAGAACCGCCGCCTCAAGGCGCAGCTCGAGACGGGCGACCCGGCGGCCCGGATGATCTTCGGCACCTCCGAACTGGCCGAGGCGCTGCGCCACACCGTGCGACAGGCGGCGCGCGCGGGCACCGAGGTGCTGGTCACCGGCCCGCCCGGTGCGGGCGTGTCCAAGGTGGCCGAGGTCATCCACCTCATGTCGCCCGGCGCGGGCGGGCCGTTCGTCAAGCGCGCGGCGGCCGGGCTCGGCCCCGACACGCTCGGGACCGCCTGGGCGCAGGCCGCGGGCGGCACCCTGTTTCTCGACGAGGTGATGACGCTGCCCACCGAGAGCCAATACGCCCTTCTCGACCGGCTCGACCCCGGCGGCGAGGCGCGGCTCGTCGCGGGCAGCACCGCAGATCTGGCACAGGCCGCAGCCGAGGGACGGTTCAACGCCGATCTCTATTACCGGCTCGAAGTGCTGCGCGTGCGTATCCCGGCGCTGTCGGAGCGGCCCGAGGATATCCCCGTGCTGTTCCGCCACTACGTCGCACAGGCCGCCGAGCAGGCGGGACTCGCGGTGCCGGAAATCGGCCCCGATCACCTTGCCGCACTGATGGCACAGGACTGGCCGGGCAATGCCCGCTCGCTCATGTCTGCGGCGATGCGTTTCGTGCTGGGGATGCCCGACAGCAGCGCCGCGGTGGCCGAGCTGGGCCTCACGGAACAGTTGGCACGCGTCGAGCGCTCCTTGCTGATCGCCGCGCTGGGGCGGCAGAACGGCCGCGCGGCGCAGGCCGCAGAGGCGCTAAAGCTGCCGCGCAAGACATTCTACGACAAGCTGGCGCGCTACGGGATTCGCCCCGAGGACTACCGCCGCTGACCGCCCGGCTCAACTGTGCGAGAATCCGCACAATGGCCTGTCATCCCGTGCGGAAACCCGCACAAGCCATGCTGCAAGCGCAAGCCCGCCATGCAATTATCGGGCGTAACAATCTGAACACGCGACAAAAACGGGCACCGCGCCCGGAAACTGCACAAAGCCTTGAGCGCCGCCTCCGTTTCTCCCACCATATGCGCACCGCGCCGCAACGGCGCTGTGAAAGACCACCGAATTCATGGGAGGAGACCCGAGATGAAATTCCTGACCGCTGCCGTGTCGGCACTGGCCCTGACCGCGGGCGCGACCACCGCGATGGCCGCCTGCGACGACGGCGAGATCGTCGTCAAGTTCAGCCACGTGACCAACACCGACAAGCACCCCAAGGGCATCGCCGCCTCGCTGCTCGAAAAGCGCGTGAACGAGGAGATGGACGGCACCATGTGCATGGAGGTGTTCCCCAACTCCACGCTGTACAACGACAACAAGGTGCTCGAGGCGATGCTTCAGGGCGACGTGCAACTCGCTGCGCCGAGCCTCTCGAAATTCGAGAAGTTCACCAAGAAATTCCGCCTCTTCGACCTTCCCTTCATGTTCAAGGACATCAACGCCGTGGACGCGTTCCAGGCATCTGACAACGGTCAGGCGCTGCTCGATTCCATGCAGCGCCGTGGCCTGCAGGGGCTGGCCTACTGGCACAACGGCATGAAGCAGATGTCGGCCAACGTGCCGCTGATCGAGCCGTCGGATGCCGAGGGCCTCAAGTTCCGCGTGCAATCCTCGGACGTGCTCGTGGCACAGATGGAGGCGATCGGCGGCAGCCCGCAGAAGATGGCCTTTTCCGAGGTCTACGGCGCGCTGCAGCAGGGCGTCGTGGACGGACAGGAGAACACCTGGTCCAACATCTACGGCAAGAAGTTCTTCGAGGTGCAGGACGGCATCACCGAGACCAATCACGGCATCATCGACTACCTTGTGGTGACCAATATCGATTGGCTCAACGGCCTTGATGCGGATGTGCGCGAGCAGTTCCTCACGATCCTTGACGAGGTGACGACCACGCGCAACAGCGAGTCCGCCAAGGTCAATCAGGAGGCCAAGCAGGCGATCATCGACGCCGGCGGCGAGGTGCGGCAGCTCACGACCGAGCAGCGCGCCAAGTGGGTCGAGACGATGAAGCCGGTCTGGGAACAGTTCAAGGGTGATGTCGGCGAGGAGAACATCGACGCGGCCCAGGCGATCAACGCCAGCATGTAAGCATGCATGCTGCGCCTGAGCGCAGCCTGCCGGGGCGGGCCGACAGCGATTGGCCCGCCCTTTTTGCAAGCACTCCCGGGGAGGAGGGGAAAATGCAGACCCGTCACAGCATGATGGACCGGCTCGAGGAGACGCTGATCGCCGCCCTTCTCGGCCTGATGACGATGGTGACCTTCGCCAATGTCGTCGCACGCTACCTGTTCAACTCGAATATCCTATGGGCGCTGGAACTGACCGTGTTCATGTTCGGCTGGCTGGTCCTTCTCGGCGCATCCTACGCGGTCAAGAAAAACGCCCATCTCGGGGTGGACGTGGTGATAAACCTCGTCTCGGCGCCGGTGCGCCGTATGCTCGCGCTCGTCTCGGTGTCCCTGTGCCTGATATTCTCGCTGCTGCTGCTCAAGGGGGCGTGGGATTACTGGTCGGTGTTTGCCGAATTGCCGCCCACCACCGGGCGCGTGTTCCCCACCGGGCTCGACTGGGGCGCGCGCGGACAGGGCTGGTACGAGGTTCAGGACATCCCCATGATCGCGCCGCTGCGCTTTCTCGAGGACATGCTCAATTACGGCGAAAGCTACGAGAAAATCCCGCGCGCCGTCCCGTATGTCGTGTTGCCGTTGTCGATGCTGCTGCTGACGCTGCGCTTCGCGCAGGCGGCGGTCGCCATCTGGCAGGGCCACAGTGACCGGCTGGTTGCCAGCCACGAGGTCGAGGATGATCTCGAGACCGTCCGCGCGCAACACGGGGGACAGGACTGATGGAAGTCGCACTTCTCTTCTTCATGGTGATCGGCCTGCTGCTGATCGGCCTGCCCATTGCCATCTCGCTGGGGCTCAGCTCGACACTGTTCCTGCTGTGGTTCTCCGATTCCTCGCTCGCCTCGGTTGCGCAGACCCTTTTTTCCGCGTTCGAGGGGCATTTCACGCTGCTTGCGATCCCGTTCTTCGTGCTGGCCTCGAGCTTCATGACGACGGGGGGCGTGGCGCAACGGATCATCCGTTTCTCCATCGCCTGTGTCGGCCACCTGCATGGCGGGCTTGCCATCGCGGGCGTGTTCGCCTGCATGTTGTTCGCCGCGCTGTCGGGCTCGTCGCCCGCGACGGTGGTGGCCATCGGCTCGATCGTCATCGCGGGGATGCGTCAGGTGGGCTATACCCGCGATTTCGCCGCCGGGGTGATCGCCAACGCGGGCACGCTCGGCATCCTCATCCCACCCTCGATCGTGATGGTGGTCTATGCCGCGGCCGTCGACGTGTCGGTGGGGCGGATGTTCCTCGCGGGCGTCATCCCGGGCCTTGTGGCCGGCGGGATGCTGATGACGACGATCTATATCATGGCGCGCCTGCGCAACATGCCCAAGGGCGAGTGGCAGGGCTGGGCCGAGATATTTGCCTCGGGGCGCGACGCGGCCTGGGGATTGTTCCTGATCGTCATCATCCTGGGCGGCATCTATGGCGGCATCTTCACGCCGACCGAGGCCGCGGCGGTGGCCGCCGTCTACGCCTTCTTCATCGCCTGCTTCGTCTACAAGGACATGGGGCCATTGGCCACCGGCGGCGACGCGCGCAACACGTCGCTGCTGCGCAAACCGCAGGCGCTGGTGACCGCGTTCTTTCACGCCGACACGCGGCGCACGCTCTTCGAGGCGGGCAAGCTGACGGTGATGCTGCTGTTCGTCATCGCCAACGCGCTGATCCTCAAGCACGTGCTGACCGACGAGCAGATCCCGCAATCCATCGCCAGCGCCATGCTCTCGGCAGGGTTCGGGCCGGTGATGTTCCTCGTCGTGGTCAACGTGATCCTTCTGATCGGCGGACAGTTCATGGAGCCGAGCGGCTTGCTGGTGATCGTGGCACCCCTGGTCTTTCCGATCGCCATCGAGCTGGGGATCGACCCCATTCACCTCGGTATCATCATGGTGGTGAACATGGAGATCGGGATGATCACGCCGCCGGTGGGGCTCAATCTCTTCGTCACCTCGGGCGTGGCGGGGATGCCGATGATGGCGGTGGTGCGCGCCGCGCTGCCCTTCCTCGCCGTGCTCTTCGTGTTCCTGATCATGGTCACCTATATTCCGTGGATATCGACATTCCTGCCCAACACCTTCATGGGGCCGGAGATCATCACGCAATAGCGACCGCCCGCCTCCCGGGACGGGACCGCGCGCGGCGGGGGCATCGCCTCCGCCGCGCGACAATTTCTGCCGGTGTGCCGCTCCGCCACTTGGCAAGCGCACGGGCCCGCGCTACCTGACGGCGACGCGACAGGGCCTTTACCGGGCCATGTTTCACCGCTACCCATTCCCGACACGCGACAGGGAGAGCCTCGTGACAGTGACCGGTGCCATCGTGGAACGCGAGGCTTTCCTTGCCGCCATGCGACAGGTCGCGGCAACCGTCACCGTGGTCACCACCGACGGCGCGGCAGGGCGCGCGGGCGCCACCGTCAGTGCCTTCACCTCGCTCTCGGCCGATCCGCCCTCGGTGCTGGTGTGCCTGCGCGCCGATAGCCGGATCGCGCAGACGGTGCTGGAAAACCGCGCCTTCTGCGTCAACGTCCTGCCCGAGGACGCGGCGGACGTCGCCCGCGCCTTTGCCGGGCCTTCGCCCGACAACCCCGCCGACCGGTTCCACGACCTCGATGTCACCGCCGGGCCGCACGGTCCGCTGTTGCCACGCGCCACGAGTTTTTCCTGCACGCTGACCGAACACGTGCTGCACAACACCCACGCCATCTGCATCGGCGCGGTCCGCGCGCTGGCGGTGGCGGGGGAAAAGCCGCTCACCTATCTCAGCGGCGATTTCCACCACGTGCGCCCGCAGCAGGGCTGAGCGCACCCCCTCTTGCGCCCGTCCCCCGGCGGGTCTAGCACTGCGTGCATGACCGACGCCGCCCTCTCCCGAGACGACAGCCGTGCCCGCCGCAACGTGATGGTGCTGGTCGGTGCGCAAGCGGTGCTTGGCGCGCAATTGCCGATGATCTTCGTGGTGGGGGGCCTGGCCGGGCAGTCGCTCGCGTCCAACCCCTGTTTCGCGACGCTGCCCATCTCGCTCATCGTGCTGGGCTCGATGCTCTCGGCCACGCCGATGGCGCATGTGATGCAGCGTTTCGGGCGGCGCCCGGGCTTCTTGCTCGGTGCACTCTTCGGCGCGATGGGAGGCGCGGTCGGCGCGTGGGGGCTCTATACCGCCTCGTTCCCGGTGTTCCTGCTGGGCAGTTTCCTCACCGGCACCTACATGTCTGCGCAGGGCTTCTACCGCTTCGCCGCCTCCGACACGGCAAGCGACGCGTTCCGCCCCAAGGCGATCTCCTACGTGATGGCCGGCGGTCTCCTGAGCGCCATCGTCGGGCCGCAACTCGTCAAGCTCACCTCCATGAGCATGGTGATCCCCTTTCTCGGCACCTATTTCGCGGTGATCGCGGTCAACCTGCTGGGGTGTCTGCTGTTCTTCCTGCTCGACATCCCCCGGCCGCCGGTCCCGGCCCATGACGCGCCGCGCGGGCGCTCGCGGATTGAGCTGCTGCGCACCCCCCGCATCGCCGTGGCGGTGATCTGCGCGACGGTGGCCTATTCGCTGATGAACCTGGTGATGACCTCGACACCGCTTGCCGTGGTGGGCTGCGGCTTTACCCCCGGCGACGCCGCCGACATCGTATCGGCGCATGTGCTGGCGATGTATATCCCGTCGTTCTTTACCGGCCACCTGATCGCGCGATTCGGGGTCGAACGGATCGTGGCGACGGGCCTCGTCATCCTCGCGGGGGCAGGGGTGGTGGCGCTCTCGGGGGTGGGACTCGAGAATTTCTTCGTCGCGCTGGTCCTGCTGGGACTGGGGTGGAATTTCGGCTTCATCGGGGCCACGGCCATGCTCGCGGGCGA
This sequence comes from Roseovarius ramblicola, assembly GCF_042430665.1. Taxonomy (NCBI): domain Bacteria; kingdom Pseudomonadati; phylum Pseudomonadota; class Alphaproteobacteria; order Rhodobacterales; family Roseobacteraceae; genus Roseovarius; species Roseovarius ramblicola. The sequence continues at coordinate 116,590 of NZ_JBHMEC010000010.1, forward strand.
GCACGAACCGCATGAGCGGGGCCGCGTGCAGGGAATGAACGACCTGATCGTGTTCGGCGGCGTGACCTTCGCCTCGCTCGCGTCGGGCGGGCTGATGAATTGCTCCGGCGGCACACCCGAGGCGGGCTGGACCGCCGTCAACGTGGCGATGGTGCCATTCCTGACGCTGGCGGGCGGCGCGCTCATCTGGCTGGCGATGCGCCCCCGCGCGGCGTAGGCGCTGGCTCCGGCGGCGCGCCTTGAGTATTTTTACCAAGCAGAAACCATGAGGAGGCGCTCATGATCCGCGAGATATGGCACAGCTACCGCCGACTGCCGCTCTGGGTGCAGCTTTGGGTGTCGGTGATCCTCGTGCCGGTGAACGCCGCGTCGCTGGGTTACGTGGCGCAGCCCGCGGGCGGATGGCTCGCGGCGATGGCGGTGGGGGCGATGCTGGTGAACGGCGTCCTGATGCTTGCCGAGCGCGGATTCTCCAAGGCGATGGCCCTGCCGCATGCCCTGATCTGGACGCCGATGCTGGCGCTGATCCTCTGGCTGCTGGCGCAGGACATCGCCGCGCCCTATCGCGCCTACCTGCTGATCCTGCTGGCGGTCGATGCGGTGTCGCTGGTTTTCGACCTCATCGACACGCGCAAATGGCTGTCAGGCGACCGGGGGATCGCCTGACCGCGGCCGGGTCTCAGCCCAACTTGCGCAGACGCGCGAGCAGGCTGGATGTGTCCCAGCGCCCGCCGCCCATCTTCTGCACGTCCTTGTAGAACTGATCGACCAGCGCGGTGACCGGCAGGCTGGCCCCCACCTCGTCGGCGGTGTCGAGGCAGATGCCCAGATCCTTGCGCATCCAGTCCACCGCGAAGCCATGGTTCCACTTGTCATCGAGCATGGTCTCGTAGCGGTTCGACATCTGCCACGATCCGGCCGCGCCCTGGCTGATCACCTCGACCACCGCGCGCCCGTCAAGCCCGGCGGACTCGGCAAAGTGCAGCGCCTCCGAGAGCCCCTGCACCAGCCCCGCGATGGCGATCTGATTGGCCATCTTGGTCATCTGGCCGGCACCGCTCTCGCCGATGCGGCGGCAGAGCTTGGCATAGACCTGCATCACCGGCTCGGCGGCGGCATACGCGCCTTCGTCGCCGCCGCACATGATCGAGAGCTGCCCGTTCTCGGCCCCCGCCTGCCCGCCGGAAACCGGCGCATCGACGAAGCCAAAACCGCCCGCCTGCGCGGCCTCGTAAAGCTCGCGGGTCACCTTGGCGGACACGGTGGTGTGATCGACGAATATCGCGCCCGTGTCCATGCCGGCGAAGGCGCCGTCCTCGCCCAGGCACACACTGCGCAGATCGTCATCATTGCCGACGCAGGCCATCACGAACCCGGCCCCCTGCGCCGCTTCGCGCGGGGTGGGCGCGGACCGCCCGCCATGCTGCGCCACCCATTTTTCGGCCTTCGACGCGGTGCGGTTGTAGACGCAGACGTCGTGCCCCGCCGCCGACAGGTGCCCTGCCATCGGATAGCCCATGACGCCCAGTCCCAGAAATGCCAGTCTGGCCATATCTCTCTCCTCCTGTCCTGTCGCGTTGCCATTGTCTCGCCCCGGATTTCTGACTATCCCCGGCGGGGATGCAAGCCCAAACTCGGAAAGGTGCCGCCCATGCGGGTGATCCTGAAATGGCTGTTGCGGGCCGCGGGCGGGCTGGCGGCGCTGGCGTTGGTGGCGGTGCTGATCGCCTACGTTCTGCTCGCGCGGTCGCTGCCGGATTACGACAAGCGGCTCACGGTCGAGGGGCTGTCCGCCCCGGTCGAGATCGTCCGCGACAATGCCAACGTGCCGCATGTCTTCGGGGCGAGCGACGCCGACACCTTCTTCGGCCTCGGCTATGCCCATGCCCAGGACCGGCTCTGGCAGATGACGATGATGCGCCGCACCGCGCAGGGGCGGCTGTCGGAGGTGTTCGGGGCCCGCACCGTCAGGATCGACACCACGCTGCGCCGGTTTGACCTCTATAACCTCGCGCGCGCCTCGGTCGCCGCGCAGGATGCCGCGACGCTGGCCGCGCTCAAGGCCTATTCCGACGGGGTCAACGCGCGGCTCACGGAAATCAACCGCGAGGCGCTGGGGCGCGGCGCGCCCGAGCAGTTCCTGTTCAACGCCCCCGTCGCCCCCTGGCAGCCCGCCGATTCCATCGCGCTGATCAAGCTGATGGCGGTGCAGTTGTCGGGGCATCTGGGCGAGGAAGTTCTGCGCGCCCGCACCTCGCTCGCTCTCGACAACGAGACGCGTCTCGCCGATATCCTGCCCGACGCGCCTGGCGGCGGAATCGCGGCGCTGCCGGATTATGCCGCGCTGTTCCCCGGCGCGCAATTTGCCAGCGCCGGGGACGCGGGCCCCACAGGCCACCCGCTCTCGCCCTTCAAGGCGCGCGCCTTCGCCGGGGCGTCCAATGCCTGGGCCGCCGCGCCCGGGCGCGCGGCCTCGGGCGGCACCTTGCTGGCGAATGACCCGCACCTGGGCTTTTCCGCGCCGGGCATCTGGTATCTCGCGCGGCTGGAGCTGGAAACCGGCGGGGTGATCGGCGGCACCATCCCCGGCATCCCCGCAATCCTCACCGGGCGCAACGCGCGGCTGGGCTGGGGGCTGACCTCGTCCTATCTCGACGATCAGGACGTGTTCATCGAGCGGCTCAACCCTGATGACCCGAACCAGTACCTGACGCCCGAGGGCTGGAAACCGTTCCGCACCGTGCGCTCGATCGTCGAGGTCAAGGATGCAGATCCCGTCACCCTCACGCTGCGCTGGACCGGCAACGGCCCGGTCCTGCCCGGCAGCCACTACGACCTCGGCGAAGTGACGCCGCAAGGGCATGTCGCCGCCGTGGGGTGGACGGCGCTATCGCGCGAGGACACGACAATGACCGCCGCCATGCGGCTGATGCGCGCGGGGTCGGTCGAGGAGGCGCTGGAGAGCACCCAACTCTTCGTCGCGCCCGCGCAGAACCTCACCCTCGCCGACGAGTCCGGCATCGCGCTGCGGCTCATTGGGGCCATGCCACGCCGCCACGCCCGCCACGAAAGCGAAGGCCGCATGCCCTCGCGCGGCTGGATCCCCGAGAACCGGTGGCAGGGGATGCTGCCCGCCACCGCCAATCCCGAGTTCGTCGATCCCACGGGCGGCATCCTCGGCAACACCAACAACAAGATCGTGGACCGCCCCTTTCCCATGCATGTCAGCCATCACTGGGGCGACACGCAGCGCATCCATCGCTGGCGTCAGCTCATGCAGCGGCGCGAGGTGCACACGCGCGACAGCTTCATCGAGGCGCAGCTCGACACGGTGAGCTTTACCGCGCGCTCGCTGCTGCCGCTCATCGGGGCGGATCTGTGGTTTACCGGCGAGGCGGCCCCCGAGGGCACACCCGAGCGCCTGCGCCAGCGCGCGCTGGAACTGCTCGCCGACTGGAACGGCGAGATGAACGAGCACCTGCCCGAGCCGCTGATCTATGCCGCGTGGGTGCGGGCGCTGATGGCGCGGCTGATCGAGGACGATCTCGGGCCGCTGGCGCGCAAATTCGACCACCCCGAGCCGGTGTTCATCGAGCGGGTGTTCCGCGACGTGGACGGCGCCTCGGAATGGTGCGACATCCGCCAATCCGCCGCGCGCGAGACCTGCACCGACATCGCGCGCATGGCCCTCGACGACGCGCTGATCTGGATATCCGAGCGCTACGGCCGCTCGCTCGAAAGCCTGCGCTGGGGCGACGCCCACCAGGCCACGCAGGACCACCAGGTGCTGGGCGAGGTGCCGCTCTTGCGCTATTTCGTCAACATCCGCCAGTCCACCTCGGGCGGTGACAACACGCTGATGCGCGGGCGCACGCGGGGCGGCGCGGGGCCGGACCCGTTTCACAACGTCCACGGGGCGGGCTATCGCGGCGTCTACGATTTCGCCGATCCCGACAGCAGCGTGTTCATCACCTCCACCGGTCAGTCCGGCCATTTCCTCAGCCGCCATTACGACGATCTCGCCCAGCTCTGGCGGCGCGGCGAATACATCCCGATGTCGCTCGACGCAGGGCTGGCGCGCGCCGCTGCGGTCGGGGTGACGGTGCTGGAGCCGACAGCAAGGTAGGCACCGAAAGGGCCGCGCCCGGCACCCCGGCGCGGCCCTCTCCGCGATCGGCGGCCGGGCTCAGCCCGCCGCCGCCACCGCCCGGCGCGTCATCACGCCCGCCAGATGCGCGCGGTAATCGCCCGAGCCGTGCAGGTCGGAGATCATGCCGTCGCCCGACAGGCTCAGCCCCTCCACGGCACCAGCGGAGAAATCCGACGACAGCGCCGCCTCGGCCTCGGACCAGCGGAACACGCCGTCCTCCGACGCGCCGGTGACCGCCACGCGCACGCCATCGGCGTATTTCGCCACGAACACCCCCACCAGCGCAAAGCGCGAGGCGGGCTGCTCGAACTTCTGGTAGGCCGCCTTCTCCGGCACCGGAAAGCGCACCTCGGTGATGATCTCGCCATCTTCGAGCGTGGTGGTGAACATCCCCTCGAAGAAATCATCCGCCGCGATCTGCCGGTTTGTGGTCACCACCGTCGCCCCCGAGCCCAGCACCGCCGCCGGGTAGCAGGCGGAGGGGTCGTTGTTGGCGAGGCTGCCGCCGATGGTGCCGCGGTTGCGCACCGCCGGATCGCCGATATTGGCGGCGAGCGCGGCCAGCGCCGGGTAGGCCCCCGCGCCTGCGGCCACGTCAGCATGGGTGGTGCCCCCGCCAATGCACAGCGCGCCGTCGTCGGCGGTGCAGATGCCCCTGATCTCGGCCACCCCCGACAGCGCCACAAGCCGCGCGGGCGCCGCCAGCCGTGCCTTGAGCGCGGGGATGAGCGTCTGGCCGCCGCCCAGCGCCTGCGCCTCCTCCGCCCCCAGCGCGGTGACCGCATCGGCCAGCGTCTTGGGCCGGTTTATCTCGAATGCATACATGTCCTTGTCCTCCCTCAGCCCTGCATCGCCTGCCACACCCGCGAGGGCGACAGCGGCATGTCGATATGGGTGACATCCTTGCCCGCGCTTTGCAGCGCGTCGATCACCGCGTTCACAACCGAGGGCGGGCTACCGATGGCCCCCGCCTCGCCGCAGCCCTTGACGCCCAGGGGATTGTGCGTGCAGGGCGTCTGGCAGGAATGATCGACCTGGTAGAACGGCACATCATCGGCACGCGGCATGGCGTAATCCATGTAGCTGCCGGTCAGAAGCTGGCCGTTCTCGTCATAGGCACAGCCTTCCAGCAGCGCCTGCCCGATGCCCTGACCGATCCCGCCATGCACCTGCCCCGAGACGATCATCGGGTTGATGACATTGCCGAAATCGTCGGCGGCGGCAAACCGCTCGATGGTGACGCGGCCGGTGTCGGGATCGACCTCCACCTCGCAGGCATAGGCCCCCGCCGGGTAGGTGAAGTTGGCCGGATCATAGAACGCCGTCTCCTCCAGCCCCGGCTCGATATCTTCCAGCGGATAGTTATGCGGCACGTAGGCGGCCAGCGTGACATCACCCCAGGCCACCGACTTGTCCGTGCCCGCGACGCTGAACTGCCCGTCCTTGAGCTCGATATCGGCCTCGCTCGCCTCCATCAGATGGGCCGCGATCTTGCGCGCCTTGTTGATGATCTTCTCGGTCGCGCGCACCATGGCAGAGCCGCCCACGGCGATGGAGCGCGAGCCGTAGGTGCCCATGCCCATCGGTGTGTTGGCGGTGTCGCCATGCACGATCTCGACCTGATCGGCGTCGATGCCGATCATCTCGGCCACCACCTGCGCAAAGGACGTCTCGTGCCCCTGCCCGTGGGAATGCGAGCCGGTCATCACCACGAGGCCGCCGGTGGCATTTACCCGCACCGTCGCGCTCTCATAGAGGCCCGCGCGCGCCCCCAACTGCCCGACAAGGTGCGACGGCGCGATGCCGCAGGCTTCGATATAGCAGTTGATGCCCAGACCGCGCAGGCGGCCCTTGGCCTCGCTCTCCTTGCGGCGCGCGGCAAAACCCTTGAAATCCGCGATCTCTTCCAGCTTGTCCATCGTGGCGTGATAGTCGCCAGTGTCATATTCCACCGCCACCGGCGTGGCATAGGGAAACTCGGTGATGAAGTTTTGCCGACGCAGAGCGATCGGATCGACCCCCAACTCGCGCGCCGCCTTGTCGATCACGCGCTCGAGCTGGAACGTGGCCTCGGGCCGCCCCGCACCGCGATAGGCATCGACCGGCACGGTGTTGGTAAAGACCGCCTTGACGTTCACGTATATCAGCGGCGTCTTGTAGTTCCCGGCCATCAGCGTGCCATGCAGCCAGGTCGGCACCGAGGGCGCAAAGGTGCTCAGATACGCGCCCATATTGGCATGCGTGTCGGTACGCAGCGCGGTGAAATTGTTCTCCTTGTCCAGCGCCAATTCGATCCTGGTCACGTGGTCGCGGCCATGCGCATCGGTCATGAACGCCTCGGAGCGCGAGCAGGTCCATTTCACCGGGCGATTGAGCGCCTTGGCGGCGAAGGTGCAGAACGCCTCTTCGGCATAATGAAAGATCTTGGAACCGAAGCCGCCACCCACATCCGGGGCCACCACGCGCAGCTTGTGCTCGGGGATGCCCAGCACAAAGGCGCCCATCAGCAGCCGGATCACATGCGGGTTCTGGCTCGTGGTATAAAGCGTGTGATCGCCGGTCGAGCGATTGAAGTCGCCCACGGCGACACGCGGCTCCATCGGGTTGGCAACCAGCCGGTTATTGACCAGTTCCAGCGACGTGACATGCGCGGCGGTCTCGAACGCCTCGTCCACCGCCGCCTTGTTTTCCTCGACGAACCCCCAGTCATAGCAGAGGTTCGAGGTCAGATCGTCATGCACCTTCGGCGCGCCATCCTCCAGCGCCGCCTTCATGTCCACGACGGCGGGCAGTTCCTCGATATCGAGCTCGATCGCCTCGGCGGCATCGCGCGCCTGTTCGCGGGTTTCGGCCACCACGGCGGCAATCGGATCGCCGACATGGCGCACCTTGCCCTGCGCCAGCACCGGATGCCCCGGCTCCTGCATCACCTCGCCGTGCCGGTCGGTCACCTGCCAGCCGCAGGGCAGCCCGCCGATGCCTTCGAAATCCTTGCCGGTGAATACCCGGAGCACGCCGGGCATGGCCTCGGCGGCACTGGTATCGACCGATATCAGCCGCCCATGCGCCACGTCCGAGCGCAGGAAATGCACATAGCCCTGCCCGCGCAGGTTGATGTCGTCGGTATAATTGCCCGTGCCGGTCAGAAACCGCACGTCCTCGCGCCGCTTGCTGCTGGCACCGATGCCTCCGTCCTTTGGCATGTCTTGACCTCCCTGAATCGTCCGGGGTCTCCCCCAACACACCCGCCGCGCGTTCATCTTTCCCGAAATACTCCGGGGCAGCGCCACAGGCGCGGGGGCAGCGCCCCCTCTTGTCCGCTTACTCCGCCGCGACCCGGCTCACATCCTGACCGCTCGCCGCCATGATCGCCTTCACGATGTTGTGATAGCCGGTGCAGCGGCAGATATTGCCCTCGAGATAGTCGCGCACCTCCGCCTCCGTGGGCGTCGGGTTCTCGGCCAGAAGCGCCGCCGCCGACATCACCATGCCCGGCGTGCAGAACCCGCATTGCAACCCGTGATGATCCTGGAACGCGGCCTGGACGGGATGCATGGTGCCGTCGGGCTCGGCCATCCCCTCGATGGTCTTCACCTCCATGCCCTCGGCCTCGGCGGCGAACATGGTGCAGGCTTTCACCGCCTTGCCATCCACATGTACCACGCAGGCCCCGCACTGGCTGGTATCACAGCCCACATGGGTGCCCGTCAGGTTCAGGGTCTCTCTCAGGAAATCGACAAGAAGCGTGCGGCCCTCGATCTGGCCCGACGCTGGCTTGCCGTTCACGGTCATCTTGACCTCTGGCATTGGCTCCTCCCGGTTCGATTATATGTCGCTTCCACTCAGTCACTAGTCGCGTATGTCTGACTGTCCACTGCGACTAAAGCATGCCTCCCGCCGCTTGAGAACCCGGTTTCTTGTGCCTCAGCCACGCGGGCCGCGCCGCGGCTGCGGGCGCGTCGGGATTTCCTTGAGCAGCCCGCCCACGCCCATCGCCGCGATCTCGGCGGCACCGCAGGGCAGCCCGCAGGCCACCCGCGCCAGCACCCAGTCGGCCCCGTGCAGCACCGGACTGCGCGCCGAGCCCGGCAGGCCGATCACCGGACGACCATGTAAATCGCCCAGAAACAGCATATTGCCCGGATCGACCGGCATGCCGAACCGCTCCACCTGACCGCCGGCAAGGCGCAGCGCCTGCGGGGCGGTATCATAGGGGTCCGACGTGGCCGAGGCGGTGAGGATCAGCACGATCTCGCCCTCCGCCTCGGCAATGGCCTGCGCCAGCGCCTCCTCTTCATGGGGGCACGTCACCGTCCCGGCCATCTCCATGCCAAGGCCCGCGACCCGCGCCGTGATCGCCTCCACGCCCTTGGTCCCCGGCCCGCCGGGCACATCGGTCACGATCAGGCTGACCGTGGCAAAGCACGCCGTGGCCAGCCGCACCGCGCCGCGCGCGGCCTCTGCTGCGGCCTCCACCGCCACGCCCGGCACACCATAGGCGATGATCTTGATCGTCGCGATCATGCCGCCCGCGCGGATCTGGTGGTGGTCGGGCACGGTGGCCACGGTGATCATCGGATGCACCGCATTGGCGGCGTTGATCGCAGCCGCGTCGAGGCAGACCACGCCGGGCCGCTCCGCCGTCAGGTTCACCCTGCCGGTGAAGGGCTGGCCCAACCCGACCCCGGCCGCCCCGTCATGAAGCGCGCGGGCCAGGGCTTGCGCCGCGGCATCCTCATGCAGATCCCCCGCCTCCAGCCGCGCGACCGTCACGCAGTCATAGCCCGCCTCTGCCAGCGCCGCGATCTCGTCCGGCCCCAGCACAGCTCCCTTGCGCAACCGCCCCGTCGCCACACGCTCGGAATGTGCCAGAATCGCGCCCTCCGCCCCGGCCAGCGGCACGGGTCCGAATTTCATGCGCCTTTCCTCAGCACACGGGTCATCTCGGCCAGGATGCTCACCGCGATCTCCGACGGCCCCGCCGCCCCGATATCAAGGCCGATGGGCCCGTGAATGCGCCCGATTTCCGCCTCGGAAAACCCGGCCCCGGTCAGCCGTTCCACCCGCCTGGCATGCGTCCGGGTGGACCCCAACGCACCGATATAGAACACCTGCGAGCGCAGCGCCTCGGTCAGTGCGGCATCGTCCAGCTTGGGATCATGCGTCAGCAGCACAAGCCCCGTGCGCAGATCGAGGCCCAGGGCCCGCAGCCCCTCGTCGGGCCAGTCCTGCAACACCGTCTCGCCGGGAAACCGCGCCTCCGAGGCAAAGCTTTCACGCGGGTCGATCAGGATCGGATCATAGCCCGCGATCCGGGCCATCGGCACGAGGGCTTGCGCGATATGCACCGCCCCCACCACGATCAGGCGCAGCGGCGGGTTGTGGATGGCCACGAAGGTCTCGCCATCCTCCTCGAACCCCGAACGGTCCATCCGAAAGCGGCCCTCATGTCCATCTCGCTCCAGCCTGCGGCCCGTCGGCCCGGTCACATAGGCCACCGGCACGCGCGCCTCCCGCGCCAGCACCAGATCCGCCAGCAGATCCTCGGGCATGACCGATCCCACCGGCTCCACCAGCACCCGGATCGTGCCGCCACAGGCGAGGCCCACGGCAAAGGCATCGCCGTCGCTGACGCCATATTCCAGCATCACCGGACGGCCCTCCTCAATGGCGTCGAGCGCCTCGGCGACCACCGCCCCCTCGACACAACCGCCCGAGACCGAGCCCGCGATCTCGCCCTCGCCGGAAACCGCCAGTTGACTGCCCACCCGGCGCGGCGCGCTGCCCCAGGTCTCGACCACCGTGGCCAGCGCCGCCCGCTTGCCCGCCCGGTGCCACGCGAGCGCGGTCTCGGGTATGTCGTCGAAGCGGTCCATCTTCATCCCCCCTGCAACGCCGCCATCAGCCGCGCCTTTTCGCCATCGTCGTCGCGGCGCGAGATCGCCTCGGCCAGATCCTCCAGCGTGGCGATGGAATGGCCCGCGCGAAACGCGTCCACATGCGGCAGCATCGCGCGGATGCCTTGCGCCTTGGGCGCAAACCCCTCCCACCGCAGCAGCGGGTTGAGCCAGATAAGCCGCCGCGACGACAGGTGCAGGCGTTCCATCTCGTGGCTCAGCGCCTCAGGCGCGTCGCGGTCCAGACCGTCGGTGATCAGCAGGACCACCGCGCCCTGCCCCATCACCCGGCGCGACCAGTCGCGGTTGAACGCGTGTAGCGACGCGCCGATGCGCGTGCCACCCTCCCAATCCTGCGCCTGTTTGCCGGCGGCGGCAAGCGCCGCATCCACATCCCGCGTCGCCAGTTGCCGGGTGATATTGGTCAGTTGCGTGCCAAAGGTAAAGGCATGCACCCGCGCCCAGCCCGCCCCCTTCTGATTGGCGACAGCATGGAGAAAATGCAGGACCATCCGGCTATATTGGCTCATCGAGCCGGAGATATCGCAAAGCACCACCAGATTGGGCCAGCGCTCGCGCGGTTTCTTGCGGTGAATGCGCCGCATCTCGCCACCGTGGCGCAGCGCCCCGCGCAAGCTGCGCCGCATGTCGAGCCGCGCGCCCTGCGGGCTCGCCATGCCCCGGCGCGAGGCGAAGGGTTTGACCGGCAGCCTGAGCCGCGCCAGCATGCGCTTGGCCTCGGCCATTTCCGCATTGCTCATCTGCTCGAAATCGAGTTTGCGCAGCCGCTCCTCGCCCGACATCGTGGCCGAGGCGTCGATGTCGATCTGCACCTCGTCGCCCTCGTGCTCCTCGATCTCGGGCGCGTCGCGCGCCACACCGTCAAGCAGCGCCTCCGCCGCGCGCTTCTCGGCGGCCTGCGCGCTGCGATCCTCCTGCACGCCCCGGATGGCGGGCAGCATCATCGCCATCATGTGCTCCACATAGCGCGGATCGCGCCAGTAGAGGCGAAACACCTGCGCAAAGACCGCCAGATGCTCGGGCCGCGTCACGAGGCACGCGCGCAGCGTGTAAAAGAAATCCTCGCGGCTGCTGAACCCGGCGGCGGCCACCGCGCGCACCGCGTCGATCACCCGCCCCGGCCCGATGGGCAGCCCCGACGCCCGCAGCGCCCGCGCGAAATGGGTGATGTTATGGGTCAGCTTGGGGTCGTCGGGCAGATCGAGCGGGGCATATTCGGTCATCGCATCCCGTGGGGGCGCTGCCCCCACACCCCCGGAGTATTTCGACCAAAAAGAAACATCAGGCGGGTGCCAGCGTGCTGCGCACCTCGTCGAGAATGCGCTTGGCCTCGGAGCCCTGCATGCGGGCGATGTCGTCCTGATATTTCAGGATCGCGCCCAGCGTGTCGGCGATCACCTCGGGGCTGAGGCTGATCACATCGAGCGCCAGCAGGCATTTGGCCCAGTCGATGGTCTCGGCCACGCCCGGTTTCTTGAACAGATCCTCGGTGCGCAGGGCCTGAACGAAAGCCACCACCTCGCGGCTGAGCTGTTCTGCCGCCTCGGGCGCGCGGGCCTGCAATATCTCGATCTCGCGCTCGAACGTGGGGTAATCCACCCAGTGATAGAGACAGCGCCGCTTCAAGGCGTCATGCACCTCGCGGGTGCGGTTCGAGGTCAGGATCACGATCGGCGGCTCGGGGGCGTGGATCGTGCCCAGCTCCGGGATCGTCACCTGAAAATCCGAGAGCGCCTCCAGCAGGAACGCCTCGAAGGGCTCGTCGGTGCGGTCGATCTCGTCGATCAGCAGCACCGGCGCACCGCCCGATTGCGGGCGCATCGCCTGCAGGAGCGGGCGCTCGACGAGGTATTCCTCGGTGAAAAGCTCATCCTTGAGATGCCCGCGATCCACGCCGCCCGCCGCCTCGGCGGTGCGGATGGCGATCATCTGTTCGGCGAAATTCCATTCATAGACAGCGCTCGCCGCATCCAGCCCCTCGTAGCATTGCAACCGAATGAGCCGCCGCCCGAGCCCGGCGGCGATGGCCTTGGCGATCTCGGTCTTGCCGGTGCCCGCCTCGCCCTCGAGGAACAGCGGCCGGCCAAGGGTGAGCGCGAGATAGGTCACCGTGCCGAGCGCGCGCCCGCAGATGTAGTTCTGCGCCGCCAGCATGTCCTGCACCGCGCCGATGGATGGGGGGATGTTCACCTGGCCTGACCTCCGACTGTCTCACGCCCCACAGGACTGCATGGTGCGGCCCGGGCGGTCAAGGGCGCGCACGCGCGGACAACCGCGCAGAAAGCCCGCGGATTTTCCCAAGTTTCGCCCCAATCCACCAGCATTTTCCAGGCTCGAAGCGGGCCGCAGACCCGCCACGGGGCAGTGAGTGACAGACAAGGTCGAAGCGGATGCAGGACAACAGCGACATCACCGGTGCCGATCTCCTGGGGCAGGACTGGCAGGGCTGGCTCGACCGCGCCGAGGCGGCGGTGGGCGATGACGGCTACATGCAGCCACTGGGTGCGAACCACGCGGCGCTGTTCTGCGAACGCAAGCCGGTGCTGCTCGTCACCTTCGAAAACTTCGACCGGATCGAGGACATCTCCGACAAGGGCCAGCCGTTCGGCTGGACGATGCTCGACGCGCTCGGCTGGTCGCATATGTGCCTTCTGAGCCGCGGCGACACCTGGTTCCGCGACGCCCGCGTCTACGGCTATTTCGACCGGCTGATCGACGACGGCTTCTTCGACGAGTTCGAGCAGGTGATCTTCTACGGCGCGGGGGCCTGCGGCTACGCCGCCGCCGCGTTCTCGGTGGCGGCACCGGGCGCAAAGGTGCTGATGCTGCGCCCGCAGGCCACGCTCGACCCGCGCGTCGCCGAGTGGGACGACCGCTACCTTGCCATGCGCCGCACCTCGTTCACCGACCGCTACGGCTACGCGCCCGACATGCTCGACGCCGCCGACACGGCCGTGCTGCTCTACGACCCCGAGGTCGAGTTCGACGCGATGCACTCGGCGCTGTTCAACCGCGCCAACGTGTTGCGCTTCCGCACCCGCCATCTCGGCTATTCCATCGAGGAGACGCTGGCGCAGATGGGCCTGCTGCAGCGCATGCTGGCACAGCTCAGCGCGGGCAGGCTCACCCGCCGTAGCCTCGCGCAGCTCTGGCGCAAGCGCCGCGACGAACAGGGCTACCTGTTCGCGCTGCTGCGCCGGCTGGCAGGCGAGCAGCGCGACGCACTCACCGTGCTCTTCTGCGAGAACGTGCTGGCGCGCAAACGCGGCGGCCCGCGCTACCGCAACGCGCTGAGCAAGGCGCGCGCCCGGCTCGACGTGCAGGACGGCTAGCACTGGCGCAGCCGGACGCGATTGTGTATGCGCTCTGGCCATGACCGAGAGCCTCACCATCCGCCGCCCCGATGACTGGCACCTGCACCTGCGCGACGGCGCGATGCTCGACGCCGTTCTGCCGCAAAGTGCCCGTCACTTTGCCCGCGCCATCGTCATGCCCAACCTCGTGCCACCGGTGGTCACCTCCGCTGACGCCCGCGCCTATCGCGACCGGATCATGGCCGCCCTGCCCGGGGGGATGGATTTCACCCCGCTGATGACGCTCTACCTGACCGAAGAGACCGACCCGGACGACGTTACCGCCGCCCATGCGTCGGGCCTCATCTCGGCGGTCAAGCTCTACCCGGCGGGTGCCACCACCAATTCCGCCTCCGGCGTGCGCGATTTCGACCGCGTGCGCGGCGTGCTGGACAAAATGGCCGAGATCGGCCTGCCGCTCTGCGTGCATGGCGAGGTGACCGACCCGGAGGTGGACATCTTCGACCGCGAGGCCGCGTTCATCGACCGCGTGCTCGACCCCGTCCGCCGCGCTACGCCGGGGCTGCGCGTGGTGATGGAGCATGTGACCACCTCCGATGCCGTGGACTATGTCACCTCGCAGGATCGCGACCTCGCCGCCACGATCACCACCCATCACCTCGTGATCAACCGCAACCATATCCTCGTCGGCGGGATCAGGCCGCATTACTACTGCCTGCCCGTGGCCAAGCGCGAGACGCACCGCCTTGCCCTGCGCGCGGCCGCCACCTCGGGCGACGCGCGCTTTTTCCTCGGCACCGACAGCGCACCGCATATCGACCCCCTGAAGGAAAGCGCCTGCGGCTGCGCGGGCTGCTTCACCGCGCCCAACACCATGTCGATTCTCGCCCATGTCTTCGAGGAAGAAAACGCCCTGAAAAGGCTCGAGGGCTTCACCTCGCTTCACGGGCCCGCCTTCTACGGCCTGCCGCCCAACGAGGCTCACATGACCCTGACCAGGGGCGACCCGGTCGCCTACCCGCCCAGGATCGACACCGGCGACGGCCCCGTCACCGTGTTCGACCCCGGCTTTCCCCTGCATTGGCGGGTGGACTGATCTTCATCTTGCCCGAAATATCCCCGCCGGAGGCATCGCATCTCTTCGGCGCACCGCCAGACCCAAGGACCACGCCATGATCCCCGCCACCTACCCGCCCAAGGACGAAATCGCCCGCCTCACCGCCCGGATGCTGCTCGAAATCGGCGCGGTGCATTTCAACGCGGACACGCCCTTCATACTCGCCTCCGGCCTGCCCTCGCCCACCTATATCGACTGCCGCAAACTGATCAGCTACCCGCGCATCCGCAGCACCCTGATGGATTTCCTCACCGTCACCGTGATGCGCGAGGCAGGGTTCGAGGCGTTCGACAATATCGCGGGCGGCGAGACGGCGGGCATTCCCTTTGCCGCGTTCGTGGCCGAGCGCATGGCCCTGCCGATGACCTATGTGCGCAAGAAACCCAAGGGCTACGGGCGGGGTGCCCGCATCGAAGGCGCGATGACCGAGGGGCAGCGCGTGCTGCTGGTCGAAGACCTCACCACCGATGGCGGCTCGAAACTCAGCTTCGTCGATGCCATCCGCGAAACGGGGGCCACCTGCGCGCATACGGGCGTGATCTTCTACTACGGCATCTTCCCCGAGACCGAGCGCACGCTCGGCGATCACGGCGTCGCGCTGCACCACCTCTGCACGTGGTGGGACGTGCTGGCAGAGGCGCGCGCGCAAGGCGCGTTCGATACCGCCACGCTCGATCAGGTCGAGGGTTTCCTGCGCGATCCGCGTAAGTGGCAGCAAGACAACAAGAAATAAATCCATCCCGGAAAACGGTGGATAACCCGCCCATCGAATCGAAAACCGCGTCCAGATGTGGTAGGGTCGGCACACGCCGACGCAGGATACGGGGCCGGGCATCGCGCGGGCGGGGCGTCGATCCGGTTATCCACGCCTCCGTCCACAGCCTTGTCCATGTGGCGCGCGCGCGGGCTTTGGCGTAGAACCCGGCAAGGGCGCAAATCAGGAAACACGAGGTCAGCATCGGCATGAACGAGGTCAGCGTCTTTAACCCGACCGGGGCCGGGATCGAGGCCGCCGACAGTGTGCCCCACTCCATCGAGGCCGAGCAGCAGCTTCTCGGCGCGATCCTGACCAACAATGATATCTACGACCGCGTGGCGGCCATCATCGGGCCGCAGCATTTCTACGACCCCGTCCATGCCCGCGTCTTCGAAACCGCGGCGGCGCGGATCACGCGCAACGCGCTGGCCTCGCCGGTGACACTGCGCGCCTTTCTCGAGGACGACGAGGGGCTCAGGGAACTCGGCGGCCCGGCCTATCTCGTGAATCTCGCGGGCGCGGCGATCTCGACCTATGCCGCGCGCGACTACGCGCAGATGATCTACGATCTCGCCATCCGCCGCGAGCTGATCGGATTGGGCCACGACATCGCCGCCCGTGCGGCCCGCGTCGAGATCGGCAGCGAGCCGGGCGACCAGATCGTCGAGGCCGAGCAGAAGCTCTACAACCTGGCCGAACAGGGCAAGTCCGACACCGGCTTCCAGAGCTTCCTTCGGGCGGTCAAGGACGCCGTGGACGTGGCCAACGCCGCGTATCAGCGCGACGGCGGGCTTGCCGGGCTTGCCACCGGGCTCGACGACATGGACACCAAGCTCGGCGGCCTGCACCGCTCGGACCTCTTGATCCTCGCCGGGCGGCCGTCGATGGGCAAGACCTCGCTCGCCACCAACATCGCCTTCAACATCGCCCGCGCGTTCCGCCGCGGCACCCTGCCCGACGGCACGCAGGGCGCGGTGGATGGCGGCGTGGTGGGCTTCTTCTCGCTCGAAATGTCGGCCGAGCAACTGGCCAGCCGCATCCTGTCGGAGGCCTCGGAAATCCCCTCGCACAAGATCCGCCGCGGCGATATGGACGAGGGCGAATTCCGCCGCTTCGTCGACGCGGCCAAGGATCTCGAATCCTGTCCGCTCTTCATCGACGACACCGCCGCCATCCCGATCTCGCAACTCGCGGCGCGCGCCCGCCGGCTAAAGCGCACCCACGGGCTCGACCTGCTGATCGTGGACTACCTCCAGCTCGTGCGCGGCACCGCCGACAACCGCGTGCAGGAGATCGGCGAGATTTCCATGGGCCTCAAGGCCATCGCCAAGGAGCTCGACATCCCCGTGCTCGCCCTGTCGCAGCTCTCGCGCCAGGTGGAGAGCCGCGAGGACAAGCGCCCGCAACTGTCGGACCTGCGCGAGTCGGGCTCGATCGAGCAGGACGCCGACGTGGTGATGTTCGTGTTCCGCGAGGTCTATTACAAGGAACGCGAGAAGCCGGGCGACCACGAGCTCGACAAGATGGCCGAGTGGCAGGAGGCGATGAGCCGCCTCACCGGCAAGGCCGAGGTCATCATCGGCAAGCAGCGCCACGGCCCCATCGGCACGATCGAGCTGAGTTTCGAGGACCAGTTCACCCGCTTCGGCAACCTCGTGAAACCGTGGCAGCAAGGCGCGGGCGGGGATTTCTAGCAGGCGGGGCGACGGGCGACCAGGACGGTGCGAATGGCCTGTTGCGGTCGTTGGGTGCTTGTCTCCGGCGCGGAATCAAGGCCGAAGGCCGCCGCGCCATCGCATGTCCGCCCCGTCGCACCAAAGGTGCGCCGATACAGTCGGCACGCCTTTGGCGTGACGGACAGGCGATGTGGCTCAGCCAGCGCGCCGATTGCATGTTTTGCGGGAAAGCAGACATAAAGTGCACTGAAGAACCGTCAGATCGCCTGCCCGCGGACATGCGATGGCGCGGCTCACTGCAATGTCCCCTCCAGGCCAAAAGCGGCGCACCTCATCCCGCCACCGCCCCACAGCGCACCGCACCCGGCACCCCGTCCTCGATCCCGCCGATCCGCGCAGCCCCGTGACCGGCCTCCCGCAGTCGCGCCACCAGCGCATCGGCCTCGCCCGCCGCCACTGCGGCCAGCAGTCCCCCCGCCGTCTGCGGATCGTGCATGAGCGCCGCGCGCCCCCCCTCGCCCAGCCCCGCCACCGGCGCCGCGCGGCGGTTGGCCGCCCAGATGGTCGAACGCAGGCCGCGCGCGGCCAGCGCCTCCGCCCCCGGCATCGGCGGCACCGCCTCCGGGTCGATCCACGCCGCCACGCCGGACTCGCGGCACATATTGCGCAGGTGCCCGGCCAGCCCGAACCCGGTGACGTCGGTCATCGCATGCGCCCCCGACAGGAGTGCCGCCGCATCCCCCTGCGGCTCCACCAGCCGATTGAACAGCGCCACGATGTCGCGGCCCTCGGCCACTCCCCGCATATCGGCGGCCAGCAGCGTGCCGGACCCGATCGGCCGCGTCAGGATCAGCGCATCGCCCGGGCGCCCACCCGCGAGCGTGATCGCCTCCCCCTCGACGATCCCGGTCAGGGCGAACCCGATGCTCGCCTCCGCCCCCATGCTCGAATGGCCGCCGACAATCTGCGCCCCGGCGGGCGCCAGCGCCGCGCGCGCACCCGCCATGATCTCGGTCATGCTGCGCGCCTGCAATGCCTCGCTCATGCGCGGCAGCGTCACCGACACCAGCGCCGCCTGCGGCCGCGCCCCCATCGCCCAGATATCGCCCAGCGCGTGCAGCGCCGCGATCCGCGCCATCAGCCCGTGATCTTCGGTGAACGCGCGAAGGTGATCGGTGCTCAGCACCTGACGCACCCCCCCCGTCTCGATCACGGCGGCGTCGTCGCCCGGCCCGGCGATGGCACCGCGCAGCACCTCGGGTGCCACCTTGGCCCCGCACCCGCCGCACATCGGCTCGTCGTCCACCTCCCCGGACAGCGCGCGCAGGCGCGGCAGCGGCTCCGCGCGCATCTGCGGCAACGGGTCGAACTTGTCCATGAAGGCGCGGTCGATCCGGTCCTTCCAGCGCCACAGCAGCCGCCCGGAAAAGGCGATCCCCAGCTTCTCGGCCACCGCCCGCCGCTCGCCCAGCGATACCAGCTTGAGATAGTCGCGCTGCGGCCGGAACGCCCGCGTCTGCCCGCCACAAAGCACCGCACGCAGGTTGTCGCGCAGCACCGGGGCCACACGCACGGCAAAGACACCGGCCTTGGGCCGCGGCGCATGGCCGAGATGCGCGCAGTCGCCCACGGCGAAAAGCGCGTCCTGCCCCTCCACCCGCATGTCGGCTGCGACGCGCACAAAGCCGTCCTGCGTCACCGGCAGGCCGGTTTGCGCCAGCCACTCATGCGCCCGCGCCCCGGCCGCGCCGACGGTCAGCCGCGCGGGCACCGCCTCGCCCCCCTCAAGCAGCACCGCATCCGACCGCACCTCCGCCACCCGCGC
Source organism: Roseovarius ramblicola (assembly GCF_042430665.1). Taxonomy (NCBI): domain Bacteria; kingdom Pseudomonadati; phylum Pseudomonadota; class Alphaproteobacteria; order Rhodobacterales; family Roseobacteraceae; genus Roseovarius; species Roseovarius ramblicola. Next base: position 135,347 of record NZ_JBHMEC010000010.1, read on the forward strand.
GCCGGTGCGGACGCGCACGCCCATATCGGCCAGCGCGCGCATCAGCCGCGGGCGCAGCACCGGTCCCCCGGGCGCGATCTGCGGCGCGCGCTCGATCAGGCTCACATCCGCCCGGCCGGCCGCCTGCCGCAGCCGGTGCGCCATCGCCAGCGCCACCTCGACCCCGGCAATGCCGCCGCCGATCACCGCCGCCCCGGGGGCCTCTCGCCCCGCCGCCACCTCGGCCACGAACGCCTCCCAGCGCGCGGCGAACGGGCCCAACGGCTTCACCGCCAGCCCATGCTCGGCAAAGCCCGGCAGGCCCGGCATCCGCGCGTGCACGCCCACATCCACCGAGGCCACGTCATAGCCGATCTCGCGCCCGTCCCCCAGCGTGATCCGCCGCGCGCCCGCATCGATCCCGCAGGCCGCGCCCACGATCAGCCGCGCGCCCGCGAACCGCGCCAGCCGCACCAGGTCGATCTCCAGGTCGCGCTGCCGGTAATGCCCCGCCACCATCCCCGGCAGCATCCCCGAATAGGGGGCCACCGGGTTCGGATCGATCACCGTCAACCGCGCGCCGGGCAGCGGCTCCATCCCCCACATGCGCAACACCAGCGCGTGGGCATGCCCGCCCCCCACAAGGACCAGGTCACGGCTCAGCGGCACCGGCGAGGGCATCATCGCGCGCGCTCCTCAGAACGGAAAGAACAGCGGGATCACCAGCACCGCCACCACCGCGTAAAGCAGGTTGAGCGGCAGGCCCACCACCAGGAAGTCGCGGAACTTGTAGCCCCCCGCGCCATAGACGAAGGTGTTGGTCTGATAGCCGATGGGTGTGGCGAAACTCGCCGAGGCGGCGAACATCACCGCGATGATGAACGGGCGCGGATCATAACCCAGCTCGATGGCCAGCGCGATCACGATGGGCCCGACGAGGATCGCCACGGCGTTGTTGGTCACCATCTCGGTCAGCAGGTTGGTCAGCACATAGACCGCCGCCAGCACCGCCAGCGGCCCCAGGCCCTGCATCAGCCCCACCATGTTCTCGACGATCAGCTTGGCGGCACCGGTCTCCTGTAACCCCAGACTCATGCCCAGCATCCCGAAGATCAGGAACAGGATCGGCCAGTCGATGGCGTCGAACGCCTCGTCCGCCTCGACACACCCCGTCACCATCACCACCACGGCGCCGATCACGGCGAGCCCGGCGATGGGCATGACGCCCAGCGCGGCGAGGAACATGACCGCCACGATGGTGGCGATGGCGATGGGCGCCTTGGAGCGGCGCATCGCCTGGTCGGCGGGCTCGGTGAGGTTGACGATGCCGCCATCCTCCATCAGCCGCCGCAGCCCCTCGGGCGGCCCTTCCAGCAGTACCGTGTCGGCGAATTGCAGCCGCACCTCGGGCAGGTCGCGGCTGATGTTCTGCTCCTGCCGGTGGACAGCCATCAGGTAGACGCCGTATTTGCGGCGCAGCTTGAGATCCTTGATGGGCCGCCCCCGCAGGTGCGAATGGGGCCCGACGCTGGCCTCCATCGTCACCGTGCGCTCGGCGGTGACCGGCTCGAAGCCGCTGTCATCCATGCCGCGGAACTCGATCTCGCCGTTTTCCTTCAGCCCCAGGATTTCGCCCGTGTCGGTCTTGATCACCACCCGGTCACCGGATTCCAGAACCAGCTCGCGCAGGTGGCGGCGCATCGACACCTCGCCGCGCACCACGTCGAGGACGCGCGCCCCGGCGCGGTTGAACGGCAAATCCTCCAGCTTCTTGCCGATATAGCGCGACTCGTGCGGAATCAGCAGCCGGGCGAGGAACTTGCGCTTGCCCTCCTGCCCCATCATCCCCGCCAGCGAGACCCGGTCGGGCAGCAGGAACCGCCCGGCAAACGCCATGTAGATCACCCCCACCGTGGCCAGCACCAGCCCCGGCAGCGTCATCTCGAACATGGTCAGCGCCGGCTGCCCGGCATCGCGCGCCACCCCGCTCATCAGGATGTTGGTCGAGGTGCCCACCAGCGTCAGCGTGCCGCCAAAGATCGCGGCATAGCTCAGCGGGATGAGCAACCGCGAGGAACTCACCCCCATCGACGCGCCCACCGAGATCATCACCGGCGCGAGCAGGATCACCACCGGCGTGTTGTTCATGAAGGCCGAGGCCGTCATCGTCGCCGCCATCATCAGGAACAGCGCCCGCAGGTAGCTGCCCTGCGCCTGCTTGCGCAGCCATCCGCCGATGATCTCGAGCACACCGGTGCGCTCCAGCGCCGCGGAGATGACGAACATCATGGCGATGGTGATCGGCGCCTCCGAGCCGAACACGCCCAGGAACGCCTCGGTCTCGATGATGCCGGTGGCCAGCAGCACCGCCGACGCGCCGAGCGCCGTCACCGAGGGCGGGAACAGCTCCTTGAAAAAACACAGGAAGACCCCGAGCAGCAGGAGCAGGACGAATATCTGGTCGGGGCTCATGGGCGGGTGTCGTCCTCACCGGGGTTGCGGGCTGACGCGCAGTAACAGCAGGACACCCCCCCGATTTCAACAGCTAATTGCCCGCAGCCGCCCGCCCGCGCACTCCTGATACCTTCTTCATACCTTCTTCTTGGGCAAAATACTCCGGGGGTTTGGGGGCTGGCCCCCAACCCGGCCCCCGACCCGGCCCCTCAATGCAGCGTGAATTCGCCGGTGACGTTGCGCCATTCCCCCGGCGCGATCAGCTTGCGGTGGCTGAAGCGCACCGAATGCAACGGCCCGTCGATCTCGCGCTGCCAGAACTCGATGAATTCGAACAGTTTCGGGTGATCGGGGGCAAGATCGTACTCCTGCCACAGGTAGCTGTTGAGCACATTCCGATAATCGGGCATCCGGTAGAAGAATTCCGCCGTGGTCAGCCCATAACCCTTCAGCATCATTTCCGTCTCGGTCATCTCCATGTCTCTGCTCCTGTCACTGCCTGACGGGACCAGTTTGCCACGGGGGAATTACTTTTCAATAAAAACAATATGTTATCACTCGTGATCGACGGCTGCCACTCGCCCGGTTCCTGCCCCATTGCACCCCACATCATGGCTCTGATATAGATGCTCCAACAATATCTTGCGCATGTCACAGGACGGTCAAAAACGTGAGCGATACGCCTCAACCCCCTGAAAATCCTGACGAAACAGCGCCCGCGCCCGGCGGCCCGCAGGTCTCGATCACGCACGAGATGAAGACCTCCTATCTCGATTACGCGATGAGCGTGATCGTCAGCCGCGCGATCCCCGATCTGCGCGACGGCCTGAAACCTGTGCACCGGCGCATCCTCTACGCCATGCACGAGGGCGGCAATACCCACGACAAGCCGTATCGCAAGTCCGCCCGCGCCGTGGGCGACGTCATGGGCAAGTATCACCCGCACGGCGACAGCGCGATCTACGATGCGCTGGTGCGCATGGCACAGGATTTCTCGATGTCCCTGCCGCTCCTGGACGGTCAGGGCAATTTCGGCTCGATGGACGGCGATAACGCGGCGGCCATGCGCTATACCGAAGTGCGCATGGACAAGCCCGCATCCTTCCTGCTGGCCGATATCGAGAAAGAGACTGTCGATTTCCAGGACAATTACGACGGCAAGGACCGCGAGCCCACCGTCCTGCCCGCGCGCTTTCCCAACATGCTGGTCAACGGCGCGGGCGGCATCGCCGTCGGCATGGCCACCAACATTCCGCCGCACAATCTGGGCGAGGTGGTGGACGCGACGCTGGCGCTGATCGACAACCCCGATCTCGGGACCGAGGATCTGATCCGCTACGTCCCCGGCCCGGATTTTCCCACCGGCGGGCTGATGCTTGGCCGGTCGGGCGCGCGCAAGGCGTATCTGGAGGGGCGCGGCAGCGTCATCATCCGCGCGCGCACCCGCACCGAGGAACTGCGCAAGGACCGTTACGCCATCGTCATCGACGAGGTGCCCTACCAGGTCAACAAGGCCAGCATGATCGAAAAGATCGCCGAGGCCGCCCGCGAAAAGCGCATCGAGGGCATCGCCCATGTGCAGGACGAAAGCGACCGCAACGGCGTGCGCGTGGTGGTCGAACTCAAGCGCGACGCAACACCGGATGTGGTGCTCAACCAATTGTTCCGCTTCACGCCGATGCAGACCTCGTTCGGCTGCAACATGCTGGCATTGAACGGCGGCAAGCCCGAACAGTTGACCCTGCACCGCTTCCTGTCGCTCTTCGTGCAGTTCCGCGAAGAGGTGGTCGCACGCCGCACCGCCCATGACCTGCGCCGCGCGCGCGAGCGGGCGCATGTGCTCTGCGGTCTCGCCGTCGCCGTCAGCAACGTGGACGAGGTGGTGGCCACCATCCGCGCCTCCGCCGACGCCGCCGAGGCGCGGCACAAGCTGATGGAGCGGCGCTGGCCCGCCGGCGACATCCTCGAATACATCGCGCTGATCGACGATCCCAGCCACCGCGCCAACGAGGACGGCACCTACAACCTCTCCGAGACGCAGGCCCGCGCCATCCTCGACCTGCGCCTGCAACGCCTGACGCAGCTCGGCGTGCGCGAGGTCACAGACGAGCTTCAGGAGCTTGCCGGCAAGATCAAGGATTACCTCGCCATCCTCGCCTCGCGCGAGCGGATCATGCGGATCATCTCGGACGAGCTGCGCGAGGTGCGCGAGCAATTCGCCGTGCCCCGCCGCACCGAGATCGTCGACTGGTCCGGCGACATGGAGGACGAGGACCTCATCGAGCGCGAGGACATGGTCGTCACCGTCACCCAGGGCGGCTATGTCAAACGCACCGCGCTGACCGATTTCCGCGCCCAGAAGCGTGGCGGCAAGGGCCTCAGCAGCATGTCCACCAAGGACGAGGACGTGGTCACCTCGCTGTTTGTCGCCAACACCCACACGCCGCTTCTGGTCTTCACCACCGACGGCATGGTCTACAAGCTGAAGACATGGCGCCTGCCGCTCGGGCAGCGCACCTCGCGCGGCAAGGCGATCGTCAACATCCTGCCGATCCCCACCGGCGTCTCGATCGCCGCGATCATGCCGGTGGACCGCACCGAGGAGGAGTGGGACGGCCTGCAAATCGTGTTCGCCACCTCGGCGGGCGACGTGCGGCGCAACGCGCTGTCGGATTTCACCAACGTGAAACGCAACGGCAAGATCGCGATGGACCTGCCCGAGGGCGTCGAGATGGTCAACGCGCGCATCTGCACCCCCGATGACGACGTGATGCTGGTCACCGATTCCGGTCGCGCGATCCGCTTTCCCGTCACCGATGTGCGCGTCTTCAAGGGCCGCAAATCCACCGGTGTGCGCGGCATCCGCCTGATGGGCGAGGACCGCGTCGTGTCGATGTCCGTGATCCGCCATTTCGAGGCCACGGCGGACCAGCGCGCCGCCTATCTCAAGATGCGCCGCGCCGCGGCCGGGGCCCCCGATGACGAAACGGGCGAGGACGAGGGCGATGCCGGGGCGGCGATTGACGCCACCCGTTTTTCCGAGATGCAGGCCGCCGAGAACCTGATCCTGACGATCACCGCGCGCGGCACCGGCAAGCTGTCATCGAGCCACGACTACCCCGTGCGCGGGCGCGGCGGCATGGGCGTGGCGGCCATCGACCGCGCCATGCGCGGCGGTCCGGTCGTGGCGTCCTTCCCGGTGAGCGCGGAAGACCAGATCATGCTCGCCACCTCGCGCGGGCAATCGATCCGCGTGCCTGTGATGGGTATTTCCTTCCGCTCGCGCAGCGCGGGCGGCGTGCGGGTGTTCGACACCGGCAAGGGCGAGGAGGTGGTCTCGGTCGCGTGGATCGCCGACCGCGCCGACGACACCGAAGAGGACGCAGGCACCGAGGACGCGCTCGGCTAGAGCATGTTGCTCAAAAGCGGGACCCGCTTTTGAGCTCCTTGAACGTGCGGAACCAGGCAGTTTGAGCGTGCCCGCGTGACTGCGGTCGAACGCGGCGCGCTCCAGTGTTTGCCACCTGACACAAGATACCCGACGAAAGCGGTGTATGGGGCATGAGCCCTGCATCCTGGATGCGAGACCGTCAGAGGCCGGTTTTGAGCCGGACATGCGGGCTGGGGCGGAACGGGGCTGTGGCAGGTTCTGGCCTGTTGCGGACATTGCAGTGAGCCGCGCCATCGGCAGGCCGCGGGCTGGCGATCCGACGTTTATTCAGGGCACTTTATGTCTCAG
>NZ_JBHMEC010000011.1:0-132199 GCF_042430665.1 Roseovarius ramblicola
GTCGAAGATCAGCAGACTGCAAATCGTAGCTTATGTCAGTGTCCGAATTTCGGGGGGTAGCTCATAAAGACCGTGGGTCTCGATTTGGCCAAGGATGTTTTTCAGGTTCACTGCGTCTCCGCGACGGGACGCCGGATCGTCAACAAGAAGATCAAGCGCGCAAAACTGCTGACATTCTTTGAGACACTACCGCGTTGCTTTGTGGGCATGGAGGCGTGCGGATCAGCCCATCATTGGGGTCGCGAGCTGCGCAAGTTAGGCCACGACGTTCGGCTCATGCCTGCAGCCTACGTCAAACCCTAGATAGTGTCCCAGGGGGTGGTGTAAGAGGCCGCGCGCGGAGCCCCCGGCGTAGCGCAGCGCGCGGCCGGTGGTGACGCTGGCGGCCACCGTCGATCTTCGGCAAAGGTTCGGGTTGCAACGCTCGAAACCAAAGACGGAGATGACGATGACCGATGAGAGAATGGCATTGCTTGAGCTGGTTGAACAGCAGGCCGACGGCGATCTCGTGCGCGAGATGCTGGCCTTTGCGGCGGACCGGATCATGGAGGCGGAGGTGGAGACGCAGACGGGCGCGGCCAAGGGTGCGCGTTCGCCCCTGCGACAAGTCCAGCGGAACGGCTACCGTGACCGGGACTGGGACACGCGTGCGGGCCGGATCCCGCTGGAAATTCCGAAGCTGCGCAAGGGCAGTTACCTGCCGAGCTTCCTCGAACCACGGCGCACGGCCGAGAAGGCGCTCGTGGCGGTGATCCAGGAAGCATACGTCCATGGCGTCTCGACGCGGTCGGTGGACGACCTGGTCAAGGCCATGGGCGCCGGCGGGATGTCGAAGAGCCAGGTCAGCCGGCTCTGCGCCGAGATCGACGAGCGTGTGAACGCGTTCCTGAACCGGCCTTTGGAGGGCGCATGGCCCTATCTCTGGCTCGATGCGACTTACGTGAAGGTCCGCGAGGGCGGCCGCATCATCAGCCGCGCCGTGATAGTGGCGGTCGCGGTCAACGAGGACGGCAAGCGCGAGGTTCTGGGTGTCGCCACCGGCCTATCCGGGGCCGAGACGTTCTGGACCGACTTCCTGCGCTCCCTGGCTGACCGCGGCCTGCGCGGCGTGAAGCTGGTCATCGCCGATGACCACAAGGGGCTGCGCGCCGCCGCGCGGCGGGGCTTCAACGCCACCCAACAGAGATGCCGGGTTCACTGGATGCGCAACGCCCTGGCCCATGCCCCGACCAAGCAGCGTATGGCGGTGGCGGCGATGCTCAAGACGATCTTCGCCCAGGAAAACAAGGCCGAAGCCGAAGCCCAGTGGGACACTGTCGCGGATGCACTCCGTGAAAAGCAGGACAAGCTCGGCACCTTCATGGACGCCTCGCGCGACGACGTTCTCGCCTACATGGACTTCCCGCGAGAGCACTGGGCCCAGATCGCCTCCACGAACCCGCTGGAGAGGGTGAACCGCGAGATCAAGCGGCGCACCGATGTCGTGGGGATCTTCCCCAACGATGACGCCATCATCAGGCTCGTCGGCGCGATCATGCTCGAGACCAACGACGAATGGACGGTCGCGCGCCGATACATGAGCCTTGAAACCCTCGCGCGCGTGAACGACACTCCAGACGTCAGGCGGCCCGCCGTGGCGTCCTGATAAGAACCCGGGCCTTCCCGAAGGTCGGCGTTCTTACACCAAGGAAAGGGGCACTATCAGGACATTCAGCCGCTGACCCCTTGCTGCGATGCCGCCCGTCGAAGCGGTCATTCGTGCATCATGCGGCATTTTCTTGGGTCAGATGGCGGCTTTGCGGGACATAGGGTGAATTCGCTGCGTTTGCGTAAGAAGCTGCTTTCGTGCGCTTTCTGGACCTTCACTTGTGATTGAACACAAGTTGCACGCCTCCGATGGGTATGACCCAGGTCCAGCGAGAAAGTCTGTCCACTCCTCCAGAAGCAGGCCGACACTCCGTTCAAGGTCCATTCAATGGGCGAATGCGGGAGGGAACAGGACCCCCGTCGAACCTTCTCTGGCTTGCTGTTGAAAATAGACATTCGGAAAATCCAGTCTACGCCATTGATTTACCAAACATTTTTACCAGGCACGCTTTAGGCTCAGGACTCATAACCAGAACATGATGGTTGCCGCGATGCAGATGGCGCTCATGAAGGTGTGGGCGCATCGGTCGTAGCGCATGGAGATGCGGCGCCAGTCCTTGAGGCGTCCGAACATGCGTTCGACGAGGTTGCGGCGCTTGTAGACGTCGGCATTGTAGTCGACGGGCTCGATACGGTTCGCACGGGGCGGGATGCACGGGGCGATGTCGCAGTCCCGCAGTGCGTCGCGAAGCCAGTCCGCATCATATCCCCGGTCTGCGATCAGGGTCGTGGCTTCGGGCGGCAGGTGCTCGAAGATGTGTTTCGCGCCTTCATAATCGCTGACCTGCCCCTCGGTCAGGAGCAATATCAAGGGCTTGCCGTCGCCATCGCAGACCGCGTGCAGCTTTGAATTCAGCCCGCCCTTGGTCCGCCCGATGCGCCGCGGAGCAGCCCCTTTTTTGCAAGGCTCGCCGCGGTGCGGTGTGCCTTGAGGTGCGTGGCGTCGATCATCACCGTGTCCGCCGCTGTGCTCTCGGAAGCGAGTTCCGCGAATATCCTGTCGAACACACCCGCCGCGGACCACCGCACGAAGCGATTGTAGAGCGTCTTGTGCGGCCCGTAGACCGGCGGCGCATCCTTCCACATCAGACCGTTCCGGATCACGTGGATGATGCCCGAGATCACCCGCCGGTCATCGACCCTCGGCACACCGCGTGGCTTGTTCGGCAACAGCGGCTGAAGGCGGGCAAATTGCTTGTCAGAGAGCCAGAAGTGGTGGTCGGACATGGACAACTCCCAACATTTGGGAGCTTGAATCACACCTCAACCGCCATGGGAATCCCGCTTATGGGTCCTGAGCCTAGTGCCGCCCGACGTGCTCGTTTAAGTCCGGCAGGTCGGAGCTTTGCGCGACATCGCCTGTCGAACGCCGCCTTCAGAGCAGGCTCTCTGCGCCGCATACAGACTAGCGGTTTACCAAGTTTGCACTTGCGAAGGGATGGGGCATCTTCTAAAATTTTGGGGGTAATTGACTCGGGGACGGTCACGATTTTGAACGAAGCAAAGCCTGGCGCCGCTAACGTTTACGCCTCCCAACTACTTACAAAGGAGTTAGGATTTCCTGTTGAGTTCGATACGAACTTAAGCCCGATTGTGTCACAATGGTCCGAAACATGTTCAGAAATGAAATCTCGGACAAATGCAATCAAGAATTTTTTTTCAGGCACGATTTCTTTCGCTATATCAAGCACTCTGTCTGCCGACCAACTTCCGCTTCGTTCGCTGCTATTGGGCGGCCGTGAACACGGCGGATTTGATCTTGCGGCTCATAGAGCCATGGCAGAAAATGTGTCTCTTATACCAAAGTCGTATCGCACCGACGAACCTGTCCCCGGTAAAATTGCGGAAATACAATGTCCAGGTTCCGTATGGGCGGAGTACTGCATTGCGCTAGATGCCTTCGATAGAAACGCAGGAGATGCCTATGTCAGAAGGCTCCATAGACATTTATTTGAAGCGAACCGCGCAAGCACAGCACATCATTTACTAGACAACTCGTCCCGCCCACTTACAAGCCTCTATCTCATCCAAAGACTGAGGCGTACATGCCATGTATCATTCTTTGGGTTTGACAAAATAACGGATCGAGAATGTCGTCTAGTACGTTCCCATTCATTCAAAGGCTTGGTTTCTCAGAACATCTTTTCCGACCGCCTTGCTGCCGCAGCTAAAGACGAAGTAGTATTTGACTATCCACCAACGCAGATTTTTGATCAAAAGCTACCCCTTGCGCTACCATTTCATCCCCTTACGAAGCACTACTACTCCGACGATATAAGGAAACATATAGCTCCGACCTATCTGCTTTCCTCTGACCTCAATTTTTTCACTGGTACCGAGAAATTATCCCTTGATAGTGTAATGTCGTGGCCGCGGCAGCGCCGGCCTTATGTTCTAAAGTATGCAGGCCAAGACACGACTCGCAACTGGGGGTCTCGAGCCGTATTTATGCTGAACCGCTTTTCCAAAAGGGCTTGGGCGAATATACGGGATCGAATTGTATCAGATCTCCAACGTGGCGAGCCTTGGATTGTGCAGGAAGATCTGTCTAGAAAACAATCTATGCAGCCTGTTTTGGGTGGATATGACACAGGACAAAATTCGCCTAATTTAGCTTACGAAAAGTCGTCTATTTTTGTCGCAGGTGATGTTACTGTCGGCGCCGCAACAATGTATCGAAAGACATCTCTGGTGCATGGCCAGCAAGATACAATTCTGCGGGCCTATACCATTGAAGCTGCTGGAGCGAAAAATGCATAGTGAGCAAGACAGTGATGAGCCTCTCGCGATGCAAACCGATGATCCTCTCGCAGTGAAAGACCTTAACGCGGCGCTTAATTTCACCTACCACATTATCGATACGCACTTTAGTACCTTTTCGTACACTGACACGAAGCTGCAAGCTCTTCTCACCATTAGCTCCCTGTTCTTGGCGGGTGGTACATTTGTGATGAGAAGCTTTGACATTCAATCAGGCGCTCCTCTTATTCTCGGCGTTATAGCAGCAGCCCTATTGATTGTTTCAATCATGCTTTGCGTTTGGCACGTTACGCCAAAAATGAACTCAGGCATCGGAAATGAGATAAATCCACGGTCAGCGATCGGTACATCTAATAGATCTAAGGAAGAGTATCAAAAAATTATCTTCGGGCTGACTAAGGAAGAAATGTTACAGCACAACTGTAATCAAATAAGTGGACTATCGAGGATCAATACTCAAGGCGCTGCCGTACTGAAGGCGTCTTCATCAGCAATCGGCTTGGCAGTAGTTCTCTTTGTGGCTTCGTTCGCGATAACAGGGCTCCCAGAGAAAGTCGAAGATACTCAGAAAGCCCCGGTCTCATTAATCACCATCAATATTGATGGTAACTAAACTTGGTGCCGCTTGGAATGCAAGGCGGTGCTGTGGCAGAGGAAACGGAAATGACGATAGATGGCAAACACTTCATAAACGGCAACTGGGCAGCCGGCACAGAGCAATCGATAACTGAAGTTGAACCGTGGGCGGGGAAGCCTATAGTTGAGTATCAACTTCCGAGCGACCAACAAATTTCCTCAGCTGTTGACAGCGCCAGTAGAGCCCAAGTTGAATGGTATGCCATTGGGACAGAAAAACGCATCCAGCATTTGCAGAATTTCATTTCCGTCCTTGAAGCGAAAAAGGATGAATTGAGTACAATTGTCGCGCAAGAAGCTGGAAAACCGTATTGGGAAGCTGAACAAGAAGTAGGTATTCTCCCCGGTAAACTCGATGCATCAATATCTGCTTACAAAAATCGCGCCCAAGATATTTTAGCGCCATCTCAGGATCCGAGCATTATCGTAAAGACAAGCTTTCGCCCACACGGCACATGCTTGGTATTGGGTCCGTATAATTTTCCGTTACACATGATGAATGGACAAGTAATTCCGGCGCTGCTTTCCGGTAATTCCGTTATTATTAAGCCCAGCGAACTAGGATGTGCCTCTGCAATTCAATACGTTGAGGCTGCGGATGAAGCGGGGCTGCCGCGAGGAGTGATCCAACTACTTCTCGGAAGTGCGGATCTTGGCAAACAGCTTGTCTGTAGCGAAGGCGTGGGCGCGGTTTTCTTTACAGGGAGCGCATCTGCTGGTCAGTCCATTCGTCAAAAATGTGCTGAGCGGAACGTCCCGTGTGCCATCGAAGCTGGTGGAAACAGCGTCCTTGTTGTGGGAGACTTCGATAATGTTGAAAAAACGTCTGATATCATTGTGAACTCTGCATTCTGGTCTGCGGGACAACGATGCAACAGCGCGCGGCATCTGCTGATCACTCAAGCCGCATATGAAAGAGGCATCATTGATGCCTTGGTAAGTAAAGTCTCCAATCTACGATCTGCAAATGACATAACCGATTCGACCGCATTTTACGGAGTGATGCGACGTGAAGACGACATTTCACGACTAGCGGACTACACGGCAAAGCTGACGGAGAGTGCGGACGATGTCATTTTTGGGACACAAATCTCCCCGATGGAGTCGATCGTTCCTTTCATCGTGAGAATGCCAACGCAGCTCCCGTTGGAGCAAGAAGAACAGATGGGACCGGTGCTTCAAGTGCGAATTGTGGCCGACCTTCAACAAGCGATCGAAGTCGCAAACAGCGTCGAATTGCGCCTCACTGCAGGGCTGCTGAGCCGGTCCCGAGATGAGTACAACGAATTCTCGCGCATGGCCGAGTTCGGTAACATTGTATGGAATTGTCCGACGGCAAACGCAAGCGGCTATGCTTCGTTTGGGGGACGTGGTGATAGCGGCAACTCTCGCCCTGCGGGCTATTTAGCAATCGACTTTTGCGTCACTCCAGTATCCGAATTCATGGTACCCGATGGCACAGCATAGTCAGCATCGCGAGGATTTTCAGACTCATGGCTTCTCTCGAATCAATTTAAGCCCCGCAGAAATCAAGCTTTTTCGCGCTGGAGTTAAGGCAGCCCGCGATCTCCACGCAGCGGATAATGGCGAGCGTGCAAGGTTAGGCCTTGGAACAGTGTTTGGAATGCGTGGCTATACTGGCTATGAATTACAACCGACAAAGCATCTGTCAGCAGCCGAGAAGGAACGTCGGTACTATTCATTTGAGTACGGCCACGAGGACCAAAACCAGTCGGATGAGTTGTCGGAGTTTCTGCGCGCAGCTAATATCTGGCCGGACCAAAACGACTTACACAAGAACATTTGTATCGAAATGCAGGCCTTGATGAAAGATGTCGCAGTAGACGTGATACTTCAGGTGGCGCGGCAAAGTGAAGCCAAGATACGGGAGATGTTCGCTTTCCCTTCCGGAAATACGCGCCTTCTCCGCTATAGCGGGGCAACTGACGATAACATTCCATATCATCATGACTATGAGTTTGTCACACTTATTTACAGCACTTCCCCATCTCTCCTAGTAAAACACGCTGGTGAGACCATTCGAGCCAATGAGAGCGAAGAAAGCCTGATTGTTCTTCCTGGCGATGCCTTAGCGCGCTTATCAGGCGGCGAGATCAAAGCAACTGTCCATGGAGCCGCGCCCCGGTCAGAACGCTTCTCCATAGTGTACTTTCTGTGTAGCGGTGCCAATGTATGGCTGAGTGCCAAAGGCGATATATGTCATCATGGAAGTGCTGGGGCGGCCTTTTCTCCAGCGGAGCACTTGGCGGGAATGCACCTTGCGAATAATGCAGTACTAAGAAAAATTTGTAGATCGCCGTATCTGCAGTCCTTAATACCAGCAGGAAAGAGTAATCCTTTCTTGGCGAGCGGGATCGATGATTAAACTGAGTGCGGTTGAGAAAACTGCGTTACTTACAGCTTGCAAGCGCAGAGAAATCGATCCGACGACGTACTCGCGCCTTTCGCAACTATTTCCAGATCTGATTGTGGAGGTAGACGATCACATTGAACATGACGATATCTATTCGTTGGAGTTACAAATCCGCCAAATCCTAATTGAGGAAGCTGTATTGAAAGTTGGTGGGGACGTGATCGTTGAACTTGGATGTGGTTTGTCGTCGCTGGGACGCGATGTAGGAAACACGCTCGATGCAGATGTTTTGGAGGTTGATCTACCGGGAATTATGGAGATTAGGGAAAGGGCTTTTTCTCATACCCATTCCGACAAAATTAAATTATTGTCCGGCGATGTTTTGAACGGTCAGCTTTGGAAAAGTGTTCGTGAGGCTGTCCCCAAAGGGGCCCGCGTCTGCGTGGTCTGTGAAGGTTTGCTTCGCTACTTTCCCATGAACGAAAAAAGATTTATTGCTGAGAAGGTTTTTGATCTTACTTTGGCTGATGGCTTTTGGATATCGTGCGACGTGACTCTTACGGAAATGCTGAAAGTAGAAAGTTCCAATCCGGATATTAGAGATCGGGAGTTGGCGAGTACTGTTCTGGCCGGAGCAAGTAACAACTCTTTCGCGTCAAAGGCCGACTGCATTTCATTTTTCGCTGGCCTTGGGTTTTCTGTTGATTTGCTTTCCGCAGTCGACGCTTTGCCTTCACTTCTAAAGCACCTTCCCCGTTGTTCTTATGAAGACATTTTGGAAGCATCTAGGTTCGTGAATATATTGACGATGACAAACTCCCAATGAAAAGTTATGAACTAGTGTTCCGAGTCTGACATTTGCTACCGCTTTCCCCTGATTTCATCGAGGGCATCAAGCGCGCGGCGCTCACGGGTGATGATGTCTTCGGCGGTCTTGCTCCAGACGAAGGGCTTCGGCTTTGCGTTGTGCAGCAGGAGGTAGTCGTAGATCGCGCCCTCCAGGTCGTCGACGTTGGACTAACTGCCGCGCCGGATGCGCTTCGACGTGATCTCTGCGAAGAAGCGTTCGAGGAGGTTCAGCCAGGACGCACTGGTCGGTGTGAAGTGGGCCTCGCCGTCGTCTTCGTCGTCGCCGGATCCGTCAGCGCTGCCGACAGGCTCACGCGCCTTGATGTCGTAGCCGGTCAAGGTGATCCCGCGCAGGTCGACGTTTTCCGCCGGGACCCCGTCGAGGCGGTTTGCCAGCAGCTTCGAGAAGGCCGCGAAGTTCTCCATCTCCAGATCCCCGAGGTCGATGAGCTGCGCCGCGGCCCCAGTCTATGCCTCGAGTGTCGGCTGTGGGCCGTTCGTGTATTCGAGCGCGCCACGGGTGCAGTTTACTTGGCCGGATCCCTTAATCGGTCTTCCCGTCGTGCGCATCTCGGCCGTCGTGCCTCTTAACCCGAAGCGATGATGACGCCTCGACGCGTGGAATTTCGTCATCACCAGCCGACTCGCTGTATGTCAGGAGTCCATGAGGACAGAACGGTTTGGCTTGAGAGGCTCGCGGCAACGCTCAGACCTTGGGCTTACAGAAAACTCCCGCCGTTTTTCCTCTTAGACGAGGCGCATATAGAATATCTAATATTATCAGTATCTTGTTAATATTATACGCGGCCATGCAGATTTACACTTGACACGGTGTGCAGCAAAAAACGCCATTTTGCGCACCCATATGCCCCATCGACATTAAGTCCTTGAAACAATGGCGATCCCGCGAGGACTCGAACCCCGAACCTGCTGATTAGAAGTCAGCTGCTCTATCCTGTTGAGCTACGGGACCGCTCGCCGCCTCTTAGCGCGCGGGACGGGCGAGATCAAAACCTATTCGCCGAACGGATCGTCCGCGTAGATCACCCGCGCCAGATACAGCCCGTCGGGCGGGGCCACGGGGCCGCAGGCGGCGCGGTCGCGCGCCTCGCGCGCATCCCGGACCCGGTCGGGCGGCCACGCGCCCGCCCCCACCCGCTCCAGCGTCCCCACCATGCTGCGCACCTGGTTGTGCAGGAACGACCGCGCGGCGAAGCGGAGGTGGATTTCCGGCCCTGTCGGCGTCTCCACCTCGGCCATCCCGACCGCGTCGAGCGTCTTGACCGGGCTCTTCGCCTGGCAGATCGAGGCGCGGAAGGTGGTGAAATCGTGATGGCCCGCCAGATGCGCCGCGCCCGCCCGCATCGCCGCGAGATCGAGCGCGCGGCGCAGGTGCCAGACGCGCCCCGCCTCGATGGCGGGCGGCGCGCGGCGCGCCACGATCCGGTAGAGATAGCGCCGCCCGGTGGCCGAAAAGCGCGCGTGCCAGTCCCCCTCGACGCGCGCGCAGGCGGTGATCGCGACCGGCAGGGGCCGCAGGTGGTAATTGAGCGCCTCCGACAGGCGGAACGGCTCCCAGTCCCGCGCCAGATCGCAGTGCGCCACCTGTCCCAGCGCGTGCACGCCCGCATCGGTGCGCCCGGCGGCGGCGATGGTGTGCGGCCCCGGCTCCAGCCTTGCCAGAGCGCGCTCGATCTCGCCCTGCACGGTCACCTGGTCGGCCTGCCGCTGCCACCCGGCGAACATCCCGCCGTGATATTCCACCCTGAGCGCATAGCGCGGCATCGCCGCTCCTTTCCCGTTCCCCTGTCCGGGCGGCATCCTTGGCGCGAAACACCGTCCCGGGGCAAGCCGTTTCTGCGCCTTTCCCCTGCCGCGCGCGCGGTGTAAGCCGGGACCAGAGCGCATCACCGTACCGGAGCCCGCCCATGCCCATCGCCCTGCCCGACACCGCCCTGCTGCTGCAAATGCTGGCCCTGCTGGCGGTGATTGGCGCCTTTGCCGGGGTGCTGGCGGGGCTCTTGGGCGTGGGCGGCGGGATCGTGCTGGTGCCCGCCTTCTTCTACGCCTTCCAGACGCTGGGCTATGACGGCCCGCAACTGATGCAGATCTGCCTCGCCACCTCGCTGGCCACGATCATCGTCACCTCGGTGCGCTCGGTGCTGAGCCACCATGCCAAGGGCGCGGTGGACTGGGCAATCCTGCGCGGCTGGGCGCCGGGGATCGCGGCCGGCGCGGTGCTGGGCGTGCTGGTGGCGGCGTCGCTGCGCTCCACCACGCTGCAGGGGCTCTTCGGCGCGCTTGGCGTGGTGATCGGGCTCTATCTCGGGCTGGGGCGCGCGCATTGGCGGCTGGGCCCGGTGATGCCCGGCGGGCTGCGGCGGCTGGTGCTGGCCCCGCTGGTGGGCTTCCTGTCGGTGCTGATGGGGATCGGCGGCGGCAGCTTCGGTGTGCCGCTGATGAGCCTCTATGGCGTCGCCATCCACCGCGCCGTGGCCACCGCGGCGGGCTTCGGCGTGACCATCGCGCTGCCCTCTGTGATCGGGTTCCTGTTCCTGACGATCGACCCGGCAAACCGCCCGCCGCTCACCTTCGGCGCGGTCAACCTCGTGGCCTTTGCCGTCGTCGTCGCCATGACGCTGATCACCGCGCCTGTCGGCGTGCGCCTCGCCCACGCGATGGACCCGAAACCGCTTCGCCGCGTCTTTGCCGTGTTCCTGATGCTGGTGGCGCTCAACATGCTGCGCAAGGCGCTGGGATGGTAGCCGGGTTCGCCGGGAAGGGCTGGGCGATCTTCCCGCCCGAGCCCGGTGTCCAGGCATGGGCGCGCGCCGCCCGCAACGCGGCGCGCGTGCGCATGGCCGAGCCCGAACGACGGCAGGCGGGGCTGGCCTGCGAGGGGACGTGGTTCGTCGGCCTCGACTGTCTGCCCAACGACGCGGCGGGATGCGTGGCGGGCGTACCGCTCATCGGGGCGGCGCGGCGTGCCGCCGACGCCCTCGCCGGGCCGCTGCCGCTGCACGCGGGGCAGGTCTCGGTGGTCTGGCCGGGCTATCCGCGCCCGCGCGCGGGCGAGGGACCGGCCGCCTTCCGCTACCGGCAAAAGCGCGACGCCGCCCATGTCGACGGGCTGCTGCCCATCGGGCCCGAGCGGCGGCGGATGCTGCGCGAGCGCCACGCCTGGCTGCTGGGCCTGCCGCTGACCGAGGTGGGCGCGGGCGCGAGCCCGCTGGTCGTGTGGGAGGGCAGCCACCACCTGATGCGCCGCGCCTTCGCCGCCGCGCTCGACGGCATCGACCCGCGCGATTGGGCGGATGTGGACCTGACCGGAACCTACCAGGCGGCACGGCGCGAGGCGTTCGAGACCTGCCGCCGCGTCGCCCTTGTGGCCCCGCCCGGTGGCGCCATGCTGATGCACCGAATGATATTGCACGGGATCGCGCCGTGGCGCGAGGGGGCCACCGCGCCGCCCGAGGGCCGCATGGTGGCCTATTTCCGCCCCGATTTTCCCGACGAGGCGCGCGACGACTGGCTCACCGCGCCCTGAGCCGGGCGCTGGTGCGGGTGAAGTGCCTGCAACACGCGTCCGATGCGGCCCAATCCAGTTGACCCCGCCCAGCGCGCGCTCGTATCGTCACCGGGAGCCTGTCCGATGCTGTCGCGCGAAGGTCGGGCCGGGATGACGCAATCCCGCGTCGTGGTGGCGGACCAGGTGGCGGACCGAGCATGGGGCAGTTGAGCGCAGTCGCGATTCGGAAGTCGGGACCAGGTCGCCTCGGCGATGGTCGCGGGCTCGAACTGCACAAGGGCACAGGCAAGACCGGCAAATGGGTCTGGCGCTACTCGCTGGGTGGGCGGCGCAGGCAGATGGGGCTCGGCACGTGGCCCGACGTGAGCCTCGCCGACGCGCGCGCCCAGCGCGACAGGTGGGCCTCGGTGCTCGCTCAGGGCCGCGATCCGATCACCGAGCGACAGGCCGCAATCGAGGCTGCGCGCGCTGAGATCGAGCGGGACGACCCGACACTCGAGACGCTGGCGCGCGAGGTCCTCGAGGCGCGCTCCGCGACGCTGCGCAACGAGGGCAAGGCCGGGCGGTGGCTGTCGCCTCTTGAGCGGCACGTGTTCCCGAAGATCGGGCGCGCGCCGATCAGCACCCTGCGCCAGCACGACATCAAGGCGGCGCTCGAGCGCATCTGGCGGACCAAGCACCCGACGGCGACCAAGGCGATCCAGCGCCTGCGAATCGTGTTTCGCCAGGGCAAGCTGATGGGCTACGAGTGCGACGAGTTCACGGTCGATGCGGCGCAGCACATGCTCGGCGCGGTGATCCACACGCCAGAGCCGATTCCGGCTACGCCATGGCAAGACATCCCCGACCTGTTCGAGCGACTCGAGGGGCGCGGCACCACCGCCGCCTGCCTGCGCTTCATGATGCTGACGCTGGTGCGCGCCTCGGGTTGCCGCGGCGCGCGATTTGACGAAATCGAGAACGGGATTTGGACCGTGCCGGCAGCCCGCATGAAGGGACAGGAGGGCAAGGTGCGGGAATTCCGGGTGCCGCTGTCCGACGCCGCACTCGAGATCGTCGAGGCGCGGAAGGCGCTGGGCGGCGACTACCTCTTCGCAGTCGCGAACGGCAATCCGGTGAGCGATTCCGGGCTGTCCAAGCTCATGCGCGACATGGGCGAGGCCGGACGGCCGCACGGGTTCCGCACCAGCTTCCGAACGTGGGTGCAGGACACCGACGCGGCCCCCTGGGATGTGTCCGAGACGATCCTCGCCCACACCATCGGCGGGAGGGTCGAGCGCAGCTATGCGCGATCCGACATGCTCGAGCGGCGGCGCCCGGTGATGCAGGCCTGGGCGGACTATGTGACCGGCGTCGAGAGCGGCGCGAACGTGGTGCGGCTGGAAAGATGAACCCTACTCCGGCACCTCGGCCGTGACGCTGCACCGATACCCGCCGTTGCCGAGATCGTGCACCGCGCGGGTGATCAGCCACTCGCCGTCCACGCCATCGCGAAAGCCGGTCAGGCGCAGCCGCGCCTCGGCCACGATGTCCGGATCACCGGGCAGCCGGACCGAGAGTTGCGACCCGGCGCGCTGCGAGCGGCGGAACTCGGCATCGGCGGCGGCGCGTGCCGTGTCCGCGTCGGGATAGCGTCGGGAAAGCCGACGGGCCGGGTCGCCCTCTCCCGCCACCACCTCGACGTCGCGCGCGGCGTCGCGATCGCGCCAGACGGCGACGACGCGGCCCGCCGGTGCGCGCAGGGATCGCGACATGCGCCAGCTCGTCACGTCGCGCGGGCGCAGCTCGATCACCGGCATGGCCGCGCCGCCGGTGGTCAGGCTTTCGCCGCGGCGCGCCAGCACGATGCGCCCGCCGCCCGGCTTGAGGATGGCGTCACGCTCGCGCGCGAGGCGGGTCAGCAGGGCGATGTCGCTCTCGTCGATCTGGTCGATATGCGGCAGGGCCACCGCCGCGAGGCTAGCCGAGACGGCGGGCGAGAGCCCGTGCTCTCCGGCCACCTTTGCCGCGAGATCGCCGAGCGTCGTGCCCTTTGCCCAGGACCGGGTCTTGTGCTCGGTGAGCGCGGTCTTGCCGCCGGTGGTCTGGCCGTGGACCGAGGCGGTGGCGCTGATGCGCATCATGTCGGGCGGGCCGGACACCTCGACGCTGTCGGCGATATAAAGTCCCATGTCGCGCAGGCGGAAGCGATAGCCCAGCGCGACCTCGATCTCGGCGCCAGGCGGCGGGATTTCGAGGCGCTGCAGCGGCAGGTGGTCGGTGAGGGTGATCGAGACCGCGTCCGATTCCACCCCGGCGACGTCGGTCAGCGTGAGCGCAGACAGCCGCGACGCGATCAGCGAGGTGATGTTGTCGCCGTCGACGGTGACGCGGAACGCGGGCTCCCAGTCGCTCAGCCCCATAGCCGCACGCTCGCCGCGCCCTCCGGCTCGGGGATGTCGGGCAGCGCGATGCGGATCCCGGCGGGCAGGACCGGCCCGAGATCGGCCAGCCCCGGATTGGCCTCGAGCACCGCCTCGACCAATCCGTCATTCTGGCGCCCGTAGTGCTGCCAGACGACGCGGTCGACCACGTCGCCGTCCCTAGAACGGTAGTAAAGCACGCAAGCCTCCATCGTATCGGCGCAGGCGCAGGTCGAATTCCTGCCGCCGGGGCGCGCCGTCGCCCCGGAACACGGCCTGCGCCTCGCGCACGCCCTCGACCACCCAGAGACCGAGCACGCGGCCCTGCCCCGAGACGAGGGGCAGCGGCACGCCGAGAAGGGCCTGCAGGCGCATCAGGCCCGGCTGCCCGTCGCCGCCGCGATACTCGGGATAGATCACCCCGCGCAGATCGATGCTCTCGCGGCCGAGCCCGGTGAACTGAAGCGCGTCGGCCGTGCCCACGCGGCTCTGCGCCGCCCATTTGTAGGTCGCGGTGCGCGACAGCGACTGATAGGCGGCGCTGTCAACGCCGAACTGGAACGCGCCGAGCTGCAGCATCACGTCGGCCATCAGCCCGCCCCCCCGTATTGGCCGAAGCCGGTCACCGGATCGAACAGCGCGCGCTCTTCGGCATCGCGGCGCAGCCGGTCGATCTCCTCGGCCACCTCGCGGGCGCTCACCCCCTGGGCGTTGACCGTGATGTTCTGCGTGATCTGCGCACCGGACCGCACGGCCTGCTGCGCCACCGCCGCGCCGCGCTGCACGACGGACTCGGCCAGCGCCGCCATCCGCTCGAGCTGGCGGTTGTTGGCGATGAACCCGCCCTGCGTCGGGAACATGGCCTCGGGCCCGTTTTCGCCCACGAGCAGCGCGCGGCCCGCCGCAAAGGCCCCGCCGATCGCGCGCTTGACCGGCCTGCCCTCACCCGTGACCGGATTGAAGGTGTTGGCCGGCGCATCGTCGCCGCCACCGAACAGGCTACCCACGGCGTTGACCGCCGCCGCCCCCTTGTCGCGCAGAAAGGTCAGCCCCTTCACCACCGGCTCGATCTTTTGCCAGAGCCAGTCGAACTTTTCGCCCAGCCACTCCATCACCGCGCCGAGGCCGGATTTCACCGTTTGCCAGCCCTCGACGATGGCGCCACCCGCGCTCTTGAGGTTGTCGATCACTGGCTTCACATGGCTCTCCCATGCCTGACTGAAGGCGTCTCCCACCTTGCGCCACGTCCGCTGGAAAAACGCGCTGATCTCGTCCCAATTTTCGACCACTGTCAGGGCCGCCGCGGCAAGCAGGCCGATGATGATGCCAATCGGGGTCGACGCAAAGGCGGCACCGATGAACTTGGCCGCGAAGAAGCCTCCGATGATGGTCCCGGCATTCTCGAAGCCGCCCATCAGCTCGCCCACCTTGGCGACGGCCTTGCCGATCGGGCGGGCGACATCTGCCAGACCCTTGCCAAATTCGGCCACCTTTTCGATCAGGCCACCTATCTTGGGCACGACGCGCTCCACACCGTCCGCGAAGTCGCTCGCGAAAGCCTTAACCTCCTCGCGGTTTTCGAGCATGAAGCTGGAGAATTGCTTCATCGCGTCCCCGACGACGGGCATGAGCTCCGAGCCGATCGTGTTCTTGAGCCCGCCGACAACCGCCTGAAAGTCCGTCAGGCGGTCCTGGAAGGTTTCGCCGCCGCGAACGGTAACCTCGTCCAGGACCTCGCCTACATTTCGCGCCTCCTTGCCCAGATCGGCCATGCCGTCCGACCCTTCGGCCAGAAGGTTGAGCATCTTCTGGCCGCCGCGCGAGAACAGGTCCGCCGTGAGCGCGTTGCGCAGCGCCGGGTCGGCGATCTCGTTCATGCGGTCGGCAATGAGCCCGAGCTGCTGCTCGGTATCGAGGGCGCTCACCTCTTCGGCGGTCAGCCCGAGGGTTTCCAGCGCCTTCACGGCCTCGCCGGTGCCCTCCTTTGCTTCGCCGAGGCGCTTCGTGAACGCCTCGAGCGACTTCGTAAAGGTGCTCTCGTCGATGCCGGACCTGTCGGCGGCAAACCGAAGTTCCTGGAACGCCTCAACACCGACCCCGAGCCGGTCGGCCGTTTTCGCGATCTGGTCTCCGGCCTTGGCGGTGCTGTTGGCGACACCAAAGATGGCGGCGCTCGCCCCGCCGACCACGATGCTCGATGTGCGCGCCAGCCGGCCGACGTCGCGGACGGTGCCGCGCATCGCATCGCCGACGCGGCGCGACGTCTTTACGGCCCGCTCCCACTTTTCCTGCTTACTACGCAGCGTGTCGAGCTGACGTCCGAGATCTTCATACTCGCGGTCGAGATCATCGACCGCGCGGCCCTCTTTCTCGAGCACCTTGCGCTGGCGCGACAGCTCGCGCTGGCGGTCGGCGACGCGCTTGATTTCGTCGCCCACCGAGTCGAGACCGGCGCGCAGCACGTTGAAGTTGCGCTTCACCGTGCCCTGCAGCACGCTGCCGATGGTGATGGTGGCGTCTAGCCGTTGGTTTTTTGCCATTCCCGCACGCCTTCGATCCACCACAGGAACCGGCTGACCGGCATCGCGGCGATGTCAGACCACGGCCAGCCCGTATGCCGCGCCAACGCCAGCACCATGATCCGCAGCTCGCGCCGCGGGATCACAAAAAACCCGCGAATGCCTCCCGCATCGCGACATAAGCCTTGAGCGGCAATCGCCGGATGTCTTCGGGGCTGACCTCACACAGATTGGCAAACAGCCGCATCTCCTGCTGCGCGTCGGTGCCCCCGGATTCCTGCGCCGCCAGCTGATCATCAACCGTCGGCTCGCGCATGGTCAGGCTGGTGACCTCCTTGCCGTCGATCACGACCGGACGGTCGAATGTGATCTCTGTCTCGTTCATGTGCCCCCCTTACAGGCCCAGCGCGGCGCGGGTCGCGGCAAGCAGGTCCTCGCCATTGACGATTCGCACCATGTTCTCGAGGTCGATCTCGTGGGTGAGCACGCCGTCGTGCTCCTCGCGGTAGTAGACCGGGCGCATCGTGACGGTGAGCGCGGGCTTCTGCGCGGCGGCCCAGGTGCCGCGCTGCAGGCTGGTGATCATGCCGCGCATCCGGTGCACCACCGGCTTGACCGTGCCGTCGAAGCTCTCGAGCGCGCCGCGCACCGTCATCGGCACGCTCGCGCCCTGCCGCACACCCCATTGGGTGAGCACGTTGCGATCGTAGGAGATCAGCGCGAAGGAGGTTTCCAGCGATTCCATCCCCATCTCGATCGGGACCGGCGCGTCCATGCCGCCGCCACGGTAATCCTCGGTGGTCAACGTCAGGTCGGGCGGGCTGTACTCGTCGATCTGGCCGGCATAGCCGCGCCCGTCGACGAAGAGGTTGAGGTTCTTGAGAACGTCGCGGGCAGGCATCAGGCAAAGACCTCCTGGATGTACGTATTCACAAGCTGCGACCGGAACGTGATGTGTTCGGCCGGATAGGGCGGCGTGAAGTCGAAGTTGAAGAACACCTTGCCCTGCGCGATGTTCTCGGGCGTGTTGAGGTCCGGGTCGGGCCAGCACCGCCCACCGAGGATCGCGCCCTGGGCGGTCAGGCCGCGCAGGAAGGCGTTGACGCCATCGGTGACGTCCTCGACATAGGTCTTGGTGATGTTGCGATCGACGGCCCAGAGATGCGCGCGCTGCAGGCTCTCGGCGAGGATGTCGGCGGTGCGGCGGACCGACAGGAACGCCCATTTCGGATCGGCGGCGGCGCTGCGGTTGCCCCAGAGGCGGTAGCCGTCCTGGCGGATGATCGTCGCCACCTCCTGCTCGTTGAGCAGGTTGGCCCGCGCGTTCGCGTCGCCGAGCTTGAAGTCGATCGGGCGCGCGGTCCCGAGGATGCCGCTCATGAGCCGGTTCGACGGGCTGAACCAGAAGCCGCGGTCGTTGTCGGACCGCGCGATCATGCCGCAGACCCGGGCCGAGGCGGGCTCGGTCACCGTGTCGCCGTCCGGCCCCAGCACCTCGACCCACGGGTCGACGATGAACACCCGGTCGCTGCCCCAGTCGCCACGATAGGTGATCGCCGCCTCGTCGGTGGTGTTCGGGCCGTCGGCGATGATCACTGCGCGGCCCCGGTCGGCGATCCCGACCAGCTCGGCCACCACCGGGTTGCGGGCGCTGTCGGGGCGCTGATGGGTAAAGCCCGGCGCGCACAGAATGCGCGGCGCAAAGCCCACGACGCTCTCGGCTCCGGCCAGCGCGTGCACGCCCTCGAAATTGCCGGTGCCGGAATTGACCCCGCCCACGACATTGGCCAGCGTCTCGGCCTCGTCGGCCCCCTCGGCGACGCGGACCACGATCACCACCGCGCCGATCTGGTCAAAGATGCCGTCGAGCGCGCCGGGCAGCGTGCCCTTGCGATCCCCGGTGCTGTCGAGCCCGGCGGCGCGGGTGCGGCTGCCCGCGACCAGGACCGGCGTGTTGAGCGGGAACGGCTCGGCCGCGCCACCGGAAAGCGACTGCGCGGCGAGGGTGGGCGATACGACGCCGGTGCCGTCGCTGCCCGTGCCGTTCGCGGCGGAGACGAGCGCGGCGGCGCTGGCATCCCCGTCGAGCGCGGTGATGACGTCGCCAGCGGTGCTGGTGACAACGCCACTCACGTCGGTGGCGAGGCTCACGCTGATCGCGTTGCCCGCGACCGTGACGGCAAGCGCCTGGCTGACATCGCCCGGATCGACCAGGCTGAGCGTGATCGCGTTGCCCGCGACGCCCGCCGTGACGGCGGTCAGGACGATCTCGGTGTTGATCGCGGCGCGACCGGTGGTGAGCGTGGCCGCCGTGGCGCCGGCGGCGTCGGGGGCGGTGCCCACGATGCCGATGACGCCGGTGCGGACGGTGCGAATGGGCCGGGGCCCGGTGTCGATCTCGATTACCTCGACGCCATGCAGGAATTTGTCGGCCATCATGCCCCCGTGATCTGCGCGATTTCAGGCGGGATGATGCGCGGCCCCCCGGCGGCGATCCATTGGCGGTTTTCCCTTTGGCGCGGCGCGCCCGTCAGGCCTTGATGCAGGCCAGCAGCGCAACGTTGCGCGGACGGGTCTCGTCGCCGGTCGTGCGCGCCTGCATCGGCACAGGGGGATTGCCGGCCTCGCCGACATCGAGGCCCGCGCTCCACGATCCGTCGCCGGGAATCGTGTCGCTGATATTTGTCTCGCCGGCAATCCGGAGCGCCGAGACCCTGTTCGTGGCCGCGCCCTGCGCCGTGCCCAGCGCGCGGCCGTCGTCGACGCCCCGGCCCTGATCGTGCCCGCGCAGAAACTCGCCGCGCAGGTCCGGCAGGTTGAAGGTATCCACACCGTTGCCCGCCCCGAAGAGCGTGCCGACGGCGTTGAACAGTCCGGAATAGGTGGTGCGGCTCACGGCGCGGCCGTCGGCGATCAGCCACCCGGAAGGCGCGGTGGCGCGGGCGAAATACATCACCGCCCCGGCGGGCACAGCGTTTTGCAGATCGGTCAGGCTCGGCACGCCCAGATTGTCGCGGGCGAGCGGCTTGTCGGGCACGTCCGCGAGGTTGGCGTCGCGCAGCAGCGCGGCCGGAAAGTTGGCGGCGGGCTCGTTTTGCACGAGGATGATCTCGGTGCCGGCCGTGTAGGACTGCCCCAGCGTGAGCACCGTCTCGTCCACCGGGTCTGGCTGCCACTCGTCGGCCTCGATGCCCTGCGACAGACGCTTGCCGTCGATATAGACGGCGAGGCCGAAGGTGGTCACGATCGACAGGTTGACCACGGTCTGCGCATCGGCCAGCACCTGATCCTCCTCGACGGTGTTGACGACGATGTTGGCATCGGTCGGGTCGGCCCAGACATAATCGCCGTCGGCGTTGCTGGCCTTGGTCAGCACCTGCTGCGTCGTGCCGCCGGGGATGATCGTGGCGGCGGTCATGTTGGTGACCACCCAATTCTGGGTCGCCATCGTCACGTTGGGGTCGAGGATCAGCGTCACGGTGTCGGCGTTGGTGGCCTCGAACTCGACGCGCACCAGCGTGTCGGCATAGCTGCCCTCCGCCACCTCCGGCTTGTAGGTCTCGGGCAGGTTCCCGACCGCGAAGAGCGTGCCGTCGTCGGTAAACACGCCGACCTCGCGCATCACGAATCCGCCCTCGGTCGCGGGCACGACCAGCTCGGCCGAGAAGCGCGCCGGCGCGCCCTGCGCGTCGGGCTTGAATATCCGGTTGATCGTGGCGCGGTAAACCTCACCCACCAGCGCGACCTGCGCCTCGTCGGGCGTGACGGGTGCGCCGCCGCCATCGCCCACGGCCATGTGCGTGAGGCTGACGGCAACCGACGCCTGGTCGGCATCGTACATCGCCTGCAGGCCGGCGGTGGTGTGGATCGTTGCGAAGTTCATGGTGTCCTCTCCTCAGACAATCTGGCCGCCATAGGCCACGACGATCTCGTGCCCCGTCACCGCCGCCGCGCCGACCCTCGGGCCGCCGGTCGAACAGGCGACAACCTGCACGGTATCGAGATGCGAGCGCAGCGACTTGACACGATCGACGGTCGCGAGGGCGCGCTCGATCGCGGCGAGCGACGTGACCGGCGCGTCGGGGCCGGTCTCGATCACCAGGCGGTAGGTGTAGGGCGCGCCCGGCACCTGCGCGCGGTGCCACTCGACCACGCGCGCGTCGATGGCCAGCGCGCCCAGCGCGTCGCGCACCGCGCCCGCCGTGCCCTTTTGCCGCTGGATCGCGATGGCCGTGCGGATCACGTCGCGCTTTTGTCCCTCGGGCCAGTCGGGATCCCACTGATCGACCGACAGCGCCCAGGCGAGCCATGGCAGGACGTTGGCGGGGCAGGTGTCCGGGTCCCAGACGCTGCGCACCGCGACGGCGGGCGCGCGGCCGGTCGCGGCCTCGATGGCGCGCTCCTGCGGTGTGGCGTTCGGGGGCAACAGCGATGGCTGCTCGCCCACCCCGAGATGCAGAATCAGCCGCGCGTTAAATACCGACGCGTATTTCGGCGATTTCGGCGAAATATTGGCGGCGGAAATAATTAGCTGCAAGCCGTTCAGCACGTCCCGCGCGGGAGTCCCCGCCGGGAGCCCCAGCATATTCTCAGGCCCGCCGAGGATCAGGTCTTTACGAAATACACCCGGCGGCAGTTCTCCCCATGACAACCCGACGTGATCGGCGCTCGCCCCGACGCCCGACACGAGCTGCAGCCGCTCCGCGACAATATAAGCTGACTTGACCACCGTGAGGATCAGGGTGACGCCCTGCACAGGGCTGTCGTAAAAGCTGTCTGAAGAAAGACGCGGCACCAGCACGAGGTCAGACGTGACCCCGCCAGACGCCACGAGTTCTTCAACAATTGCACCGCCGAACACTGCATCCGGATCGTCAAAATCGCTCAGAAAGACGTCGCTGAAGCGGTCTGATTCCGTCCAGCCGCCCTGGCTGCGGACCTGCAGCGGCACCGGAAAATCAGTCATTGGCCCGTGCCCGGGCCCAGCGGGCGATTGCGCGGCTGTGGGTGTTTGTTTCGATCAGGTCTGCGAACCAAACAGCTTCCTCCGGTCCAAACAGGTTGCGCATGTCCGCCAGCGCCCTCATCGGCGCCGCGAGAATGATCCCGGCAGGCGCGGTTGCGATCACCGTAACCGGCTCGTCGAGATGCTGCTGCGCCCATTCCAGGAACGGGCACGCTTCGTCATGATCCTCGAAAGCGGCGATCCATGTGCCGAGTGTGTCGCGCAGATCAAACATCGGTGCCTCCGACCGTCACGGTGACGGCGCTGACGAACGCCGCCTGACCGTCGCCCATCACGATGTCGGCCGCCGGAGAGGTCAGCGCAACGTTCTGCACGCCGGGCTGGTGCAGCGCGGCGTAGATGCCCGACAGCGTGACGTCGTAGCCCAGCCTGTGCTGGCGCGCGGCATAGGCCTGCGCCTCGGCCAGGGCGGACTGCCGCACCACCTCGGCGTCGGGGCCGGGAAAGAGCGTGAGCGCGGCCTCGATCGTGTAGGTCGTGATCGCCACGGACGTGACCGTCACCTGGTCGGTCATCGGGCGGATCGTATCGCCCGAGAGCACGGCCTGCACCGCCTCGACCAGGTCGGTGCTAGCGGTGCCGTCGCCGCTGCGCGACAGGACGTAGACCGTGACCTCGCCCGCTGCCGGGCTGACCGCCTGCGCGTCGAGCACATCCGGGTCCGCGCCCAGCGCGTGAAACTCGTAGCTGCCCCGGCTGCCGGCCGTGGTCAGCCCCTCGGGCGAAAGCTGAATGCGCCGCCGGAAATCGGAATCGCTCTCGAGTGTCGGCGGCACGGGCGGTAGCGCGTCGGGGTCGCCGGGATCGAGCACCAGCCGCGCGACGCTGTAATTGGCTCCGATCTGGTCGAGGTCCGGGCCCGCCGCGTAGGCCAGCATCACCGCCTGCGCCGCTTCGTTGATGCGCTGACGCAGCAGCGTTTCGCGCCACGCCGCCACCTCGAGCAGTTTGAACGCCGGGTCGCTCTCGACCAGCGCGTCGAAATCGGGATCGCGGGCGCGCAGATCGGCGAGCATCGCGGCGAGCACCTGCTCGAAATCGATCTCCTGCACGATGTCGGGCGGGGCGAGCTGCGTCAGATCGACGGCGGTGAATGACCCTGCCATCAGCTGACCTCGATGCCGTCGAGCGTCACGCGCTGCCCGTCGGGCAGGTAGGTGCCGATCAGCGAGATCAGGACGCGGCCCGCCGCGGGCTGCGTGGCGCTGACCTCATCGACCTCGATGCGCGGCTCCCAGGTGGCCAGCGCCTCGGCGGTCGCGGTGAACAGGTCCAGCCGGGTGGCGGCGTTGAGCGGCGCATCGACGATCTGGTAGAGCCGCGAGCCGTAATCGCGGCGCATCACGCGGGTGCCGATGGGGGTGGTCAGGATGTCGCGGATGGACTGGCGCAGATGGTCCAGCCCGGAGAGGCGTTTGCCGGTGGTGGCGTCGATCCCGTTCATGGCGCGGATACTGTGGCGCAGCCCGTGCGCGATCCATTGGCGGTTTTCCCGCGCCTCAGCCCGCGGACACGTCGCCCGAGCCGGTGGCCACGTGGCCGCAGCTTGCCGCGTCGCCCTCGCGGCACAGCGCGATTCCGCCCGCCGTCACGGTGCCGCTGCCCTCGGCCATCACCGGCGCGGCATGGGGGGCCTTGCCGTGCGACGCGACCGCCGCACCGACCACCGCCACAGCCGTGCCGTTGACCTTGACCGTCGGCACCAGGTCGCCCACGATCGTGCCGCCTGCACTGTCCTGGGTGATCCGCGCCACGCCCGGCATCAGTTGAGCTCGATCGCGGCGCCGGTGACGCGCACGCCCGCCGAGTCGAGCACGAGGGTCGAGCCGTTGCTCTCGAATGTCAGGCTGTCGGCGGTCATGGTCAACGACGTGCCGCCCAGCTCGACGCGCCAGGTGCCGCCGTCAGTGGCAGCCTGCCCGTTGGCGGCGCTGAACAGCGACCCGATGATCACGCCCTGATTGCTCTCCCCGCCGGGCGAGGCGACCACGACCTGCTCGCCCACCTGCAGCGGCGCCCAGTCCGAGATGACACCGGCCCGCGCCGCCGTCCAGGGCAGCCAGTCGGTCTCGGCCGCGCCGCCCAGGCTGACGCGGGCCAGCGCCTGCGCCGGATCGACATCGATCACGTGGCCGATGCGCACCAGCCCCGCGATGCGCCGCTCCTGATCCGCCTGCGGCCAGCTCATAGCGCCTCCGTCACGTCGCGGTAATCGTCCTCGTGAGCCGGGCCGATCTCGGGCGCGACGCTGTAGAGCACCCGCGCCGGGATCGTGCCGTCATTGACCCAGACCGAGGTGCCGAGGTGGATCACCTGCGCCCACTCGACGCGCCAGACGACGTACTGGTCCAGCTCGGGGGCAAAGTCGTCCGGCCCGGCGCTCAGCACCTCGGCGGGCGCGACCGGCAGGCCCCAGCGGTTGAGATGCGCAAACGCGCCCAGCGCGCCCGCCAGCTTGCGGATTTCGCGCTCGGCGGCGGCGGTGCGGAACCCGATGATCACCCGCGCGTCGAACCGCGCCACCATGGCAAGCTGGCCGGTGCCGGGATCCTCGTCCGGCGCGCCCTCGAGGTCGGCCATCTCGATCAGCACGGCGGGCAGCGGCAGGGCCGCGCGGTCCTCGCGGTAATCCCCGACCGTGGCGAGATCGGGAAACTGCGCCGCAACGGCGTCGATGATCGCCTGGTGCAGCGCGCCGAGCGAGATTTCGGTGTCGGGGCCCATCATCCCCGCCGCCCGATCTGCCGCCAGTTCCAGACCGCCACCCCACCGATCGCCACGGCCATCACGGCCACCAGCACCACGGAACCGGCCCACCATTGCAGGCCACCGGCCAGCGCCCAGGCCACGACAAGGCGCGGCACCCACCACCACCAGCCAAGGTGCGCCTGCACCCACCGCCACCACGGGCTGGCCTCGCGGATGCCGAGTGCGAGAAACCGCCGGGTGGTCAGCACGTCGGCAAGCTGCGCGGCGGCGAAGGCGATCCAGATGAGCGTGGTCACACCATCACTCCCGGCCCCGCCTGCCAGCCCGCCACCATCGCATCGCTGATACCGTCGATCTGCGAAAGTTTCGCCGGGTCGGCCCACGGCTGCCCGTCGATGATGGCCTGCGACAGCGACGGCCCCACACCGTCCAGCCGCTCGATTTCCGCCGCGTCGGGGCTGTTGATGTTGACCGGCGGCACGGGTGCTACGCCGGCCAGCGACAGGGCCTCGGCGGCGCTGGCGGACGCCGGGGCGAGCATGACCCACAGCCGCCCCGGCACGGCCCCCTCTGTGCCGTTGACTCCATGGATGTAAATAGTGGCTTGGGCGCGGGATGCCGCCGCGAGATCGGCGTCGGGGGCGTGCGGCGGGGCGATCAGGGGGGACGCGGCCTTGACCTCGAAATTGCCCGTCGCGACCGTGCTGGACGCGGCGTAGAGATTGCCCGAGGTGTCCTGATACCGGGCGGCGCGGAACGTCCGGTCGTCGGCTGCGCTCTCCCCGAGGACGAGGGCGAGTTGGTTGGCGTCGGGGATGCCCGCCTTGTCGCAGACGATCGTCGCACGGCGGATGTAATCGGTCATAGCGTTACCCCCGTCTTGCCCGCGACGAACTGCTCGGCGCGCTCGATTTGCTGTGTGGTGAGGTTCGGGCCAAAGCGGACAACGAGGCTGTAGAGGTCGCCGGCCCAATACCGGGTGAAACCCCCCTGCGCCCCGACGAACATTTCGTTTGCGGCGATGTTCGCCGTTGTGCCGCCCGTCCCTGCGGTTGCATATGCGCCCTGATTGATGCGGTGTCTGGCTTGCGGGTTTCCGTCCAGATCGCCCAGTCCCGCAATCACCGCCGCGAGCGGCGCGGCCACGCCGTTGGTTTCGGAGAGGTAAACTACACTACTATCGGACGCCGAAAACCGCACCTCGCCGTTCACATTTGTGGGCACCTGCATGTTCACGGCGTTGAAGCCTGTGCTTCCTATTTCCATCAGCATGGAAATTTCCGCCACAGACAGGCTGATCACGTCCACCCCGGAAAACACCTGCACCTTGTCCGTACTCGGCGTGATGATGGGGGTTTCGAGAAAGTCGTCCACCCCGTCGAATTTCAGCCAGCGCAGAGTGTCGTCGGTCTGATACACGGGCCGGGACGCAGAAACCGCCTGCGTGGCGTGGTTGCCATTGCCGCTCTTGTCCAGCACCCGCCCCACCGGATCGCCGTGCGACGTGACCGGCGTGGTGCCTGCGCTGTCCTGAAACAGCGTGCTTAGGTCGGAAGGGTCATACCATGCGCCGGGTTCGGAGTTGGCGAAGAGGGCCGTGACCGCGATCTCCGGTATGCCCAGGCCGACCAGCCCCCGCCGCGCATGATCGCCGACAAGGCTCTGCCGCGCCCGGACGCCCGCCCTCAGAATGCTCATGCGTGCACCTCGTACGTCGCGCCGCCCGACGGCACAAAGCGCAGCGTGCCGCCGCCGAACAGCACCGTGAACGCCCCGTCGGCCGCGATCGTGTCGGAGGTGATCCACACGCCCGGCGCGTGCTCGATCTGCACCTCCACCGTGCCGCCATTGGCCTGCACGCTGACGACATATTCGCCGATCAGGTGCCCGAATTCCCGTGTCTCTGTCTGCGCCATCTCTCACCCCACTCCGTAAATCGTGCGCGCCCGGACCTCGGCGCGGAACGCGGCCATGAACGCATCGGCCATGTCGTCGAACACCTCGCCTTCCAGCACCGCGTTGACCTCGTCCTGCACCGGCACCGTCTCGCGGAATATCGGCAGGCGCGACCGGCCCGCGCGGCGAAACACCATGCGCTTGCCGCTGTCCGCGCTCGTGCCGACAAACGCCCCCGGAAACTCGCGGCCCCCGACGCGCGCGCCGGTGGCGGTCTGGCGCGGACGGCCCTTGAACGCGGTGGCGGGCAGGTCGTTGGCCCCGACCCACAGCCGCGCCGCGCCGATCTTTTTCCCGCGCGGGCGCATCCTGGCCAGCCGCAGCCGCGCCTTGAGGATCGAGGCGGCGCGCAGGTCGAGCCCCTCGCGCAGCGCCTTGCGCGCCTGCGTCCGCATCTTGCGCGCAGTGCGCGACAGGGCGCGGGCGTAGGCGCGGCGCAGGTCCTTTTCGCTGGCGTCGAACTCGCGCGCGATCCGCTGCATCTCGCCCTGGTCAAAGGTCAGTCCGATCATGCCGGCCTCCGGGCAAGGGCGAGCGTGGCAAGGCCGGTGCCATCCGGCTGCGGCCCGGTCATCACGTCGTAGGCGGTGCCGTCGATGGTGACCGTGTCGCCGCGCAGCACGCCCGGCAGGGCGGTGGCGCGGCACAGCAGGCGGGGCTGGTCGGTGTCGATCTCGTACTCGCCGATCTGCGCGTTGAGATACGGCGCGTCGAATATCCCCAGCACCGTGAGGGTGCCCCCGGACTGGCGCGCGATCAGCGCCTCAACCGCGAACTCGTCCGCGTCGAAGAACTCGGTGAGGTCCTCCCAATCGGGGGCGAGGGGCATGGCTCACCCCCAGATCAGGCTTCGGGCGCGTCGCCGCCGCCGTCGCCACCGCCGTCGGGGTTTTTTCCGGCCGCACCGTCACCCTTGGCCGGCGCCTTGCGCTTGGCCGGCGCCTTGCGCTTGGCCGGGGCATCGTCCGTGTCGTCCGGGCTGTCGGCCTCGGTCACGATCTCCACCTTGCCCTTCGCGAGCAGGCGGCGCGCGTCGCGCTCGGCCAGCGTGATGGTGCTGCCAGCGGTGCGCATGATGCCCCCCCACACGAAGGCCGAGGTGACCTTTAGCAAGAAGCTCTTTGCCATAATCAATTTCCCCTTGTGCATGGCTGGCCGGGGGCCGCGCGGCCCCCGGTGTTATCGGTTACGCCGTGGTGTCGGCGCCGTAGCAGAAGCTCTCGGGGTGCCGGACGAGGAAGTCCACGTCCTGCATCGCCCGCACCACGGTGCGCGCCTGGCTGCTCTCCGAGTAGGGATCGACCTGCAACTCGAGCCCGCCCCACATGGCGATGATCAGGTCCGCGAAGTTGCCGAAGAACAGATCGCCATCGGCGATTTGACTGGTCACGCTGGTGTTGTAGCCGATTACCTGATTGTTCGACTCCCAGATCGGCTGTCCGTTCGAGCTCGCGAACTTTTCGGTCCCCCGGAAGTGCCCGCGCATTTTCGGGTTCAAGGCCCACGACATCGATGTCACGTCGGCGTTATCGGTGGCGATCTTTTCCTCCATCTCGAGCACCTCGGCATAGGTCGGAAGCTGGCCGGTGCCCGCGCCGGCGCCGTCGGTGCCGAAATCGACGGCGTTGATGCCGTTGACGTTCTTGATGCCGGTCGGCTGGTTGTTCGATCCGGTGCCGTAAAAGCCCGCAAGATCGATCGTCAGCGCCAGCGCCGAGGCCAGGTCGCGCCGCGTCAGCAGCTCGACATCGAGCGACGATTGCATAAGCAGGCGGCGGGTCAGCTTGGTGCGTGCCGCCACGGTCTTCGGGTTGGCGCCGATCTGCCCCAGCTCGAAGCCATCCTCGGGCACGGTGTCATCCTCGCCGATCCAGTAGCCTGCCGAGCCGGAATCCTGTCTCGGGATCGCGATGTTGCCCACCAGGCCGCCCAGCGGCGTGGCGAGCTGCATCAGGATCGCGCGGTTGCGCAGCATGTCGATGAAGCTCTGCGACATCAGATCCGTCGCCACCGAGAAGCCGCCGGTGTCGCCGGCCGCAGTGCCCGAAGTGTCGGTGTTGATCGCCCGGCGCAGCACGTCGGCCGGCACCAGCATCCCCTCGGGTTCGCGCCCCGCCCGCTGCGCCGCTGCCGCGCTGGCCTCGAACTCGAACGCCGCCGCCTCCTGGGCGCGGCGATTGGTCGGGTCGCTCAGCGCGCGCAGCGCGCGCAGGAACGAGTATTCGCGCACCTCGCCCGGGGTCATGCCGATGTCGGCGTTGTCGCTTTCGTTCAGCGCCTGCCCGCCCCGGTTGCTGTTGAGGTGGTCGAGCAGCATGCGCTGGAACTCCTCGGGCGAGGTGCGATCGCGCACCGCTTGCCGCGCGAGATCAGGCGCGCCGTACTGCTCGCCCATCTCGGTGATCGTGCGGGCGCGCTGTTCGGCGGCCTCGGCACCGCGCCGCGCGGCGGCCTGCTCGGCCTCGCCTGCGCGTTCGAGGGTTTCGACGATCTCGACGATGTTGCCGTCGTCGTCGACCTTTGCGCGCACCAGATTGCCGTCCGCGTCGCGGGTGATGATGATCCTCATGTCAAGACTCCGTGTTTGACGTTGCTGTGGCGCGGACGCGCCGGGTGGTGTCCCGCTCGGGTCGGGCGTTGCGTCGCGCCCAACCCCGACGGTGATGTCCGCCGGGACCGCGACGATGGAAATCTCGAACGGCTCGTAATCGGTCACGCGGACGAGGTCGGGCATCCCGTCGCGGTTCTCGATCTCGACCTTGTGGACGATGTAGCCGAACGACACGCTGCGCCGGATGCCGTCCACGATGTCCTGAAAAATCTCGTCGGCACGCGCGCTCCGGCCGAACCGCGCCACCGCGCGGCCGACCCGGTCGCTGCCGACCTCGAACGACACGGTCACACCGACCTGATCGTCCCAGTCGTGATTGACCAGCACCGGCAGCCCGCCATCGAGCCGGTCGGTACGCATCGCGCCCGCGTCGTGCACGAGCACCTCTTCGCCGAACCAGCGCACGACAGGCTCTTCGGACGAGAACGCAAGCTCGACCGTGCGTGCCTCCAGATCGACCTGGCGGACGCTGGACCGGCGAAACAGCCCGGCGCGGCCACCGCCCGTCGCGTTGATGCGGTCGGGCGTTACCGCGCGGGCACGGTCGCCCTCTCCGTATGAGCACCCGTCTGCATTCCCGGCCTCTTCGAGGGCGGCGAACGTCACATCCACCGCGCGCAAGACGCGTGCGAATCCTCGAAGGCGTTCTTCCGGGGGACAGTTGATGTCACCGGCTAAAATGCCAGAAACGGTAGATGCGGATATGCCCGCCTCGCTCCCCATGTCCTCGATCACGTCGCCACGAGTTGCATCATCACCGCGGCGCTCCACCTCGCGGTCGATGGCGGAATCGAGAACAGAGGCAAGGCGGCGGCCGCGGTAAAGCGACATACCAATCAGACCCGGACGATCGCCGCCCGCAGCCTCTTGCGGATCCGGCGGTTGAGCCGGTTCCCTCTGTCGCGTCAGGTGCGAGCCGATAATGTCATGGTCGGGGGGCATTGGCACTCCGCGTGTGGTGGTCTGTCGGACAGCGCGATCATGCGGAGCGCACCGCGCGCGATCCATTGGCGGTTTTCCCTATTCCCCGGCCTGCCCGCCCTTGGCTCCTTCGTCTTCTTCCGTGAACTGGATATCTTGCACGTCCCCCTGCGATGCGAGCTGCATGCCCATCGCGATCTGTATGTATTCGTCGGGGATGTTCGCGTCCCGCATCGCCGCGATGTCGCGCCCGATCTCCTTCCAGACGGTGTCCGGATCGCGCCCCCGGTCGCGGATCAGCTGACCGGGCGAGGCGAGCAGGTTGTTCTTGCTCGCCACCGCCGCCTTGACGTCGGCATTGGGGTCGATCCAGTCCCAGCGCCGCGGCTGCCACTCGACCTCGCGGTATTTGTCCAGCCGGTCGGGGCGCAGCGGGTTGCCATTGACGCGGATGCGCCCGGCCAGCACGGCGCGCGGCAGCCACGCCTCGAACACCCGGTGCAGCATCGACTCGACCAGCCACTCCTGCATTTCCTTCCAGTGCTCGCGCTCGTCGAGCGTGCCCTGGCGGATCGAGCTGAAGTTCACACCCTCAAGATCGTTGGCCAGATTGACGTAGGTGACATCGAGGCCCGAGGCGATCCCGCGCAGCATCGCCTTCTGGAACGGGCCGAACTCGCCGCTGGGGTATTGGGGTTGCCACGCGTTGAACTTTACGCCGGCGGGCAGCTCCTGGAACTGCCCCGGCTCGGCCTCCATGAAGATTTCCTCGTCCTCGTCGGCCTCAGGGCCATAGCCCTCCTGCCACTCGAAAAACCCGCCCTTCGAGGCAGAGACGCGGGCATTGACCAGCGCCGCATTCTCGAAACCGCCCAGCATCTGCAGCCGCCACAGCGCCGTCGCGGTCCAGGGCAGGCCGCGCTTTTGGCCCACCATGTCTGGCAAAAAGCCGTGCACGATCTGCGACGCCGGCACGCGCACGAAGCTGCGCCCCCCGACGGTGTAGGCGTCGACGTCATCCTCGGGGTGCAGCGTGGTAAAGTGATAGGCGAGAGGGCGCCCGAAGCGGTTGAACTCGATGCTGTGGCGGATGAAATGCCCGTTGCGCATCCGGTCCTCGTGGTAGTCCGGATCGCACCGCTGCGGGTCGATCACCTGCAACGCGATCCCCCACGGCCCTGCATCGCGACCCGTCACGATCCGGAACATGAACTCGCCGTCCCGCGCCGCCGATGTCACCGCGCTGGTTTGCAGCGACCGCAGCGATTGCCGCCCGGTCACGTCGCAGTTTTCCGCGCGCGACCACTCACGCCACGCGCGCTCGATTGCATCGTTGGCCAGCGTGTCGAGCGACCCGTCCTGATCGCGCGACTGCGCCTGCAGCTGCACGCCGCGTGGCCCCACGACGTTGCGGCGTACCAGCGAGAGAAAGTGCCTGGCGTAATCGTTGTTGGCACATTGCTCGCGCGACCGCGCGACCAGCACGCGCTGATGGCGGCGCACGATGTCGTCGGCGGTCAGCGGTGTCGTGCCCCACGATCCGGTCAGCCGGTCCTGTTGCCCCGCCTTGAAATGGCGCAGCGCGGCACGGGCGAGGTTCGGGTGACGTGTTTTCCGGCGCACCTGGGGGATAGGACTGGCGCGCATCCCGACGGCCTCGTCCGACACGGCGGCAGGTGCGGCGGCAGGGGTGTCGAGCCTGGGCTCGACACGGGCCTCATGGGTGGCCTCACGGGCCTGCGGCGCGCCCCGGCGGAACATCCCCAGCATGTCAGAGCCTCACCGACACGGTGCGGCCCAGCAGGGACTGGCCGCGCCGCGCCGCCTTCTGGGCCCGCACCTCGGCGCGGTACTTGTCGCGCAGCCCCATGAGGTCCGCCAGCGGCGTGCGCTGCAGCTCGCGATTGTTGATCCGGTAGCGCTCCTGGTCCTTGGTCGCGCGCCCCTCGATCACCGCCTCGATCGCGGTCAGCACGCGTTCGGCATGGCCGCGCCCGTCATAGAGCCCGTCAACCTGGGCGAGGTCGGTGGCGATCGTCACCTGCCCCGCCTCGATCTCGGCCACCGTCTCGCCGTCGCTGGCCCGCAGCGTGGCCCAATACTGGCCCGCCAGCCATGCGCCGGTTTGCGTGGCGGTGGCACCCAGAACGTGATCGTCGCCATCGGCGGTGGCAGCGATGTCGATCGACTGCGGCCCGCGCAGGTACAGCGTCAGCGTCCAGCCCGCCGAGGCCGGATAGGCGGCGGGCGCGACGGTGTGATCGAGCGTCACGCCCGCCGTGATCTGAGAGGGGATGTAGTGCACGATCTCACCAGTTGTTGACCCAGCCGCCGCCGCGCGAGCGCTTCTTGCGGCGGCGCGGCTTTTGCCTGGCGGCATCGTCTTTCGGGGCGTCGGCGCGGTCCATTGGCGGTTTTCCCGCAGCGGGCGCGCTGGCCTCCGCCTCCGGCCCCGGCTCTACGGCATCGGCGTCGAGACGATCGAGCGCGCGCCGGATGTTTGGATTGAGGATCTTCAACGCGGCGTAGGCATAGACCCGGCAGTCGAACGGTTCGTTGCGGGGCCGCGTCTGGTGCCACTCGCGGACCGGGAACCCCCGGATGATCTTGGTGCGCAGGGTCTCCGCGCCCAGCCCCGCGAACCACTCCGGGTCGCGGTCGGCCGGGAAATGGCAATGGCCCGGGCCCGGCGTCGCGATCTGCAGGCGGCGCTGCACGACCACCTTGGCCTCGTCGACGCCGACGGTGAACAGGTCCACCGGCCGCGCGCGCCGCCCCGAGCGCTTGCGGCTCGGGCTGGTGACGATCGGACGGCCCCATCCGCCCTGCCCCTTGATCGCGAACAGGCGGTGGCCGCGGCGGGCGCGCACGTACTCATAGGCCGCCTGCGTCATGCCGGCCGTGCCGCCGGTATCCAGGCACGCCGCGCTGATGCGCAGCTGCGCGCCGCTCTCGTGCACGACGGTGTCGGCCAGCAGATCGTCGAGGTCGCGCCAGACATCCTGCCCCATCGGGTCGCCCCAGATCACGTGATACCCGACCGACCAGCTCTCTTCGCCCAGCCCCCACGCCACCACCTCGACCTCGAGGCGGTCGATCTGCATGTCGATTCCGGCGGTCACCACCGCGCCGCCGCGCGGCACCTGGGCCGGGAAGGTCTCGACGCGCTGCATCAGGCTCGACGCATCGACCTGGTCGCCCTGCTCTTCCCACGTCTCGGCGAGGGAGACGTTCACGAAGGTCTGCAGATCGCCTGCCGCCTTCTTGTCGAGGAACGACTGCACGATGTCCTGCAGCCGGCGGAACGTGCTGTAGAGCTCCGACAGGTGATAGCTTGCGTGCCCGCGAAACGGCTTGCTCGCCACCCACGCGCCGCGCCGGATCGCCGCCACGCGCTCGCCATCCGACCACACCACGCCGCATTCGCGGCACGTGTACCCGGCGGTCTCGGGCAGGTGCTCGCCCGCGTCGGACTTGCTCCATGTCACCTGCGCCCATTTCAGCGGCTGGCGCTCGCCGCAATGCGGGCAGCCGACGTGAAAATATCGCTGATCGCCCTCGAGGAATGACGCCTCGATCCAGCTCGCCCCCTTGATCGACGGCGTGCTGATCTCGAGCAGCATGCGCTGATCCCCGAATGTGGCCGCGCGCTGCCACAGCAGGCTGACGGGGTGCCCTTCGTGGGTGCGGTCGTAGCCGTCGGTCTCGTCACAGACCACGAACGGCGCGGAGCGGCCGCGCATCGTCTTGGGGCTGCCCGACCACGAAAACATCAGGAAGCCGCCGGGATAGCTCTTCATGCGCTGGTTGTTCACGCCGTCGCGGCCGCGCGGCTTGGCCAGCAGCTCCTGCAGCCGCTCGTTGGTCTCGACCAGCGGGTTGAACTTGGTTTCCAGCCAGGTGTGCAGATCGCCCTGGCTGGGCTGCATCATGACCTGGCTGACCGGGTTGTGCGCGATCCGGTATGCCTGGGCGCAGAGCGCGGTCTGTGTCTTGCCGGTCTGAGCCCCCCACATGAGCGTGATCCGCACGCAGCGCGGATCGGCCGTCATGT
This sequence comes from Roseovarius ramblicola, assembly GCF_042430665.1. Lineage (NCBI taxonomy): Bacteria > Pseudomonadati > Pseudomonadota > Alphaproteobacteria > Rhodobacterales > Roseobacteraceae > Roseovarius > Roseovarius ramblicola. The sequence continues at coordinate 33,994 of NZ_JBHMEC010000011.1, forward strand.
CCAGCACCTCGCGCTGGTAGGGGGCGTTGTCGAACCGGATCAGACCCGGCACCGCGTTGCCGATCGGGATCCGGATGGTGCGCTCGGACCACTCGCTGGGGCGCAGGTTCGGCGGCGGCCGCAGAAACCGGCGCGCCCGCCGCGCGGCACGCACCAGCCCTGACGCGTTGTCGAACGACAGCACCTCGACAGGCATCAGCCGTCCTCGCTGTCCGGATCGTCTCCTTCGTCGATGTCGAGATCGGCCTCGTGGATCAGGTCGGCATCGGCCAGGGCCTCAAGCGCCTGGTCGATCTCCTCCAGCAGCACCGCCTTCATTTGTGTTTCGTCGGTCTCGCCGACCAGGCGGCGCGCGGCGCGGCCCGGCAGCACGTTTCGCAGGCCGGCGCGCACCTCGCCGAACGCCTTGTCGAGCGCGCGCTCGAACTGCTCGACCGGCACGACCAGCTCCTTGGCACGCGCGACGTCGAGCTCGGCCTGCTCGGTCTCGGCCTGCAGCTTGCGCCGCCGCAGCTCGTCGTTCGTCGCATGCCGGGTGTCCTGCATCGACGCGCGGATATCGTCATCGCGCCACGACCGCACCGCCGCCGAGTTGAACTGCCACGAGCGCCCGCGCCCGCCGCGCGTTACCACCGGACAGCCGCGCCGCACCCACTCGTCGAGCGTCGGCATCGAGATGCCCAGCGAGTCCGCCATTTTGGTGCGGTTGAGAATTTGGCCCTTGGCGTGCTTATCCGACATGGTCACCTGCGCACATGGGTATAATAAACAACTCCGCGCGCCCACGCACAAATAAAAGAACGCGGTGTCCTGTTACCCGCTGGCCGCCCCCGGCCGGAAGGACCCAAACCCACCCCCCGTTTGACCGCCTCGGGGCGAGCGGCTAACATCTCAAAGCAACCGCAGGAGCAACACCATGCCATATCGTCTCGCCGCCGCCCTTCTCTGTGCCGCTGCCGCTACCGTCGCCCACGCTGAACAGATCACCATCGACGCCGATGAGGGCGTGCGGTTCCTGCGCTGCACTGACATGTTCGGGCACGCCTCGTGCGAATACATCGCCGAGGGCAGCGGGATGATGCGCTGCGTCGCGCTCGATGCTCAGGGCGAGCCTCTCGCCTCGTCCATGGCATTCGTCGACCAAAGCGCGGTGACTTTCACTGACCTCGATGCGTCGCGCGTCGCCCGGCTGGCCTGCACCCGGATGTGACGGGCGCCACGACGCCGGATCACCCTCGACCGGCTCGACCATCTCGATCGCCTCGCCCGAGTCCATCGCGCAGGACAGCCCGTCGGGTCGTGTGAGGATCAGCGTCCATGTGCCCGACGGCGCGGCAAAGAGCTCGACGAGGTGACCGCCGGAGGTCAGCGCGCGCATGCGCAGCGTCCCGCCATACTCGGACCGCAGCCCCTCGGCCACGGCGTCGCGCGGATAGCAGGGCTGCGCGAAAGCGGGCAGCGCAGCCACGATTGCCACCAGGCCGATGATGGCCAACCCGACAAGGAATCCGATTTGGTGTCTCATCCGCTCCTCCAATCCTCGATCGCCGGATTCCCGACCTCGCGCGTCGCCCTCAGCGCCGCGTCGGCATCGGGGCCCGGATCGGCGGCACCGGGGCTGTCATGGCGCAGGGCGCGCAGGCGGGCCACGTTGCGCGCCACATCCGGGGCCTGTGCGATGATCCGCGCGGCCTCCTTCTGCATCGACGAGCCCCGGAACTTGTGCAGCTCCCGGGCACCGAAGTAAAACGCCACGATCGCGCCCATCAGCGCCCACAGCGGCTCGGGCACAAGGGCGAGTCCCTGCATCCGCTCCGCGAACCACACGGGGTCGTGCATCGCCGAGCCGAAGAGGAAGATGCAGCCAAAGGCCATGGCGGGTCGCGGCAGGCGGTTGAGCCCGTCCACGAACCGGCCCCACGGCCCCTGCACCGAGCCGAACTCCGCAGCCATCTGCCGCAGCGCCGCACCTTGCGCGTCCGCCGCGCGCTGATCCGCCGCCTCGGCATTGGGCCGGAAGACCTCGGCCGTCTCGGCGATCACGTTACGCCCGCCGCCGAACACGGCCCCGAGGATCGTTCTCAGCCAGCCCATTGCATCACCCTCCCCCGAAACTCCTTGTCGCTGAGCCGGTAGCGCGCGCTCATGAACTCCTCGGCGCGCCGGATCCAGCCGCCCTTGCCGCCCGCCCTCGTGCGCGCGAACTTGCGCAGGGTGGGCCGGGCATCGGCCAGGCGCAGGTAGTAATTGCGCCGCGCGATGGCGTAGGCGTCGGCGATGTGATCGGGCGCGGCCTTGGCCGCCGCGCGAACCGCCCGGATCGTGTTCGGGCCGATCACCCCGTCGGCCGTGGCGTCGAACCCCATGCGCGTCACGAGGCGCTGCAGTATCCTGATCGCGTTCGATCCGGCATTGACCTGCATGTCGAATACGCTGGCTTGCAGCACCTCGGGCAGGGCATCGATGCGCGGCTTGTGGAAGTAGTGCTCGATGAAGAGATCGACGGCCCGATCGCGCGTCATCCGCCGCACGTCGGCCACGTCGATATCCCCGTCGCCGTCGAGATCGAGCCCGAGGTCGCGCATCGTGCCGATCGTCACGCCGTAATTCGTGGCCCCGCCCGGATCGTCGGGATCGTTGACGAAGCCGCCCTCGCGGGCGACGATCTCTTCGGCGATTTCTCTGACCGTGGTCATGGTGCGTGTGCCCCCATCATCATTGCAAGGGCCGATGCCACCAACACGGCCCAGACCACCGCCGAGGCGACGCGACGGCCCCGATACCAGCCCTGGGATCGATACATCCGCCTCATCCGCGCCCCCGCAGCAGGCGCGCCACCCGCGAGGCCACCGCCACCTTGACGCCGCCCAGCAGATCGTGCGCGAGATAGCCGATGGCCAATGACGCCAGCACCAGCACCGCCGGGGCATCGACCCCGAGCCGCGACTGCACCGCCACGGCCACGAGCGGCGCGCCGAGAACGCCGATCAGGGCGTTGAAGATCAGCACCATCAGCCGGGTCACCCAATGCCGCGTTTCCGCCTCGAACATCGCGAGGGCGGCGCCGAACACCGCGAGCGCGGCGGCAAAGGGGGTCGAGCCATACGCCTCGAGCACCGCCACCGCCGCCGTGAAGAGCGCGGTGCTCGCCCCCTTGATGACCGTTTCCCACATTGCGCCCCCGCGTGTCGTCGCTGCTGTCGGTGCCACTTTACCGATCATCGGACCCGGTTCCCTTTGGCGGTTTTCCCCGCAGCACACCCTTGACGGCCTCGATGGAGCGGTCGGTATCCTCGGCGATCTCCGCCGCGCTCATGCCTTGGCCGCGCAACTGCCAGACGTTCCGGCGAAACCACCGCTTTTCGAGGAATCGGCCATTGGAGGGCTGCAGGACCTCGCCGCCGAAGTGGCGGGCGAGGCGCATCGCATCCCTGTAGCCGAGGATTGCCACGAGCTTGTGATCGAGCGGCATCCGCTTTGGCACATACACCGCCACCCGCCACGGGCGCGATCCGCAGCGCGGCAGCGACCGGCACAGGTGGAGTGCCTGGTCAAGCCCGATCACCTCGGCCAACTCCCTGACAGACTGCGGATATTCCTCGTAATCCGGGAATTTCCCGCTATTGCGCTGCGCCATCGAATTTCCCCGTCTCGTTGCCCCAAGCCGCCCATCCCGGCCGGGCGCGGCGGGCGAACATCTCGAGCTTGCGCGCCTCGGGCCATACCCCGTCGATCATCGCCTGCAGCGTGTCGGGCTTGCGCGAGTGCTCTCTCTGCTCGCCCTGCAGCAGCGACGACGGGAACACGGCAAAGCCCGGCCACGGGAACCGCCCGCGCTTGTAGATCAGGCAGGGCTCGTGCTGCCCGCGCGCCCAATAGCCGGTGCCGATCCGCTGTTTCGGCCAGACCAGCTCGGTCACGTAGCGGAATCCCCACGCCTCGGGGATGCCGATGGCGCGGCGCAGCATCGGCGCCGTCGTCCACATGAAGAGCAGGCACGGGCGGGCGGCGAGATCGGCCACGCCCAGCGCGCGCAGCTCGTCGTCGCGCATCGTCGGATAGTGCCGGCGGGCGTTGCGGCCCGGCTTCGCGGCCGAGTTGCTGGAAAAATGCCAGGGCGGGTCCATCACGATGATGTCGTAGGGGCCGGTGGTCATACCTCGACAACCTCCACGCCTTGGGCGGCGGCAACGGCCCGCCGGACCTCGTAATCGCGCGTCGGCTTGCCCTTGGCATCCTCGTAAACGCGGATCCCTGTGGCGGTCTCGAAATAAGAAAAATCGACGGTGATCCGCATCGGCCGTCCGGAGCGGGTGCGCAGCACATCATCCTTGCCGTGCAGGATCAGCACCACCTGACGCTGAAGGTCCTCGATCTCTCCGGCTTGCTCGCGCAGGCGCAGGTCCTGCCAGCGCCGCGCCTCGCGCTTGCTGTCGAAGCGGATGCCGTCCACCTCCACCGGCTCGGCCCCGTACTTGTTGCGGGGGACATCGGCCTCGGCGGCGCGCTGGGCACGGTAATCGGCGGCGCTCATCCGGTCAGACATGGCGCGCACCCTGCCTTGCAGGGGCGCCGGAGCCGACCATCCGGTCGATGTTGCAGCGGCGAATGTCAAAGGTCAGCGCCGCCACCCACGGGTTAGCCCCCCATGCGTCGGGGCCGTGCAGCCCGCCCCAGAGATCGGCAAACCATTCGCACGGGCTAAGCTCACCGGCGATATTCGCGAATGGACAGCCCTCGGCCATAGCGTCGCCCCGCGTAATATCCTGTACACGTTGCACCCGCACATCGGTGACGATCAATGTCAGGCGGGACGCCCAACGTGGCATGTGGATTGAGGCGCGACGGCGCCCGACGGTGTCGGTAAACGCGCAATCTGGCCACATCGCGACAGTGCCGTCTGCCTCGTAAAAGAGAGGTCCCCACGGGGATTTGTAGCCCGCTTCCGAAGCGCGCTCGCCGATGGTGCGCCCCGAAACATGATCGAGGGAAACGCAGCTGCGCCACGCCTCCTGCACCCATAGCCGATCACCGAGGACATAGGGCAGATCGTAACAGTTGAGGCTGTGACCGCCGGTCGGCATCCGATACCAACGCCCGACTTTGTCAACCTCGGTTGGCTGCGGGTTCAACTCCCGCCGATCCTGCGTCTTGAGCCCGTCGAGCAGCGCCCGAACCAACGGCTCGCGGAATGTGATCGGTTTGTCAGCCATGCGCACCCTCGCCCCCCTTGAAAAAGATGCCGCGTCTCGTGCGGCCCCCGCTGCGCGGCGACGATTGGCGGTACGAACTGCGGGGGACCCTATCCCCGCCCGGAGGCCGCTCTTCATCGTGCCAGTTTTTCGGCCCCGCCCGGAGGCGGGGGAAGGAAACCCGGATCGATGCAGTTGCCGACCCGTCATGCCCTCCGGCGTCTGGTATTGTTCTGTCCCTCATCGCGACCGGCCCTCCGGCGCTGCCAACGCGTCCGCGGCGAACCGCAGGGCCGCGCGCATGTCGGGCGCCCCCTCGCCGCGTGCGCCCTCCCAAACCGAAAGCGCCCCGGTGATCTCGTCGAGCCCGTGCAGGCGGAAGCAATGCGTCACCGGGCCGGTCGGCCCGCGACGAAAGGTGTGGATCACGACATGGCCACGGGCGCGGTGCACCTCGAGGCCGACACGCCCGAACATGACCCGGTCCGATCCGTCGCGGCTCATGGCTGCACCTCCGCTGCGCGACACTGCTCCGCCGTGACCATCCCGCGATGCAGCAGCTCGCGCGCCGTCACGGCGGTGACGTGCCGGCACAGCGCCGGATTGCCGCTCTCGATCAGCTCCGCCGCGCTCCGGAGGCGGGCGTCGGGATCATGGCCGGTGTTTTGGAGCCGAGCCGTGTGACGCTCCCAGCCGCGCCGGTCGAGCCAGTTCTCGGGGTAGGCGATGTAGCGCTGGGCGTTGCCCTTCTGCTCGTGGGCATGGGCACGGGCGGCGGCGATGACCGTCTCGGGATCGACGCCCGAGGCGATGGCCGCACGCAGCCCCGCCTCGACCTTTCCGGCATCCCCGGCCCTCGGGTAGGCGGCGAGGAACCGGGCGACGATGTCGGGGATATCGGGATCATCGCCCCCCCCCATATCTAGTTGTTGTGCGGCGGGCACCGCCGCAATGGATTCAGGGACTATTCCAGTACTATTTGGGTGACACTGTGTCACCCCTTGGGGTGTCACTGTGTCACCTGTCGGGTGACATGGTGTCACGGGTGACAGGGTGTCACCCCTAGATGTTGTGTCCGGACTTCTGACGGGTGTCACTGTGTCACCCGTCGATCCGGGCTGATTTCCGGCCTTTTCCTCTCGTGTGAGCGGCAATTTCTCGACCGCGGCCAGATCGATCCGATACTCGACGGTGTACCCGTTGCGGCATTTCTTGCGGCCGCACTCCGACACCAGGCCAGCATCGCACAGGTCCTGCACGGCGCGCTGCACCGTGCGCTTGCTCATCTCGAGATCGGCGGCCATGTTCGTCTTGGACGTCCAGATGCCCGAGCCGTCATCCGAGGCGCATGTTGCCATGAAGGTCAGAACCGCCTTCGTCGAGGGGCCGCCCGTGCGCCGCCGCTGCACCAGCCCTGCAGCCACGTTGCTCATGACGCCTGTCCCTCACGGTATGCCAGGAAATCATCGTAGGACTTCGTCCCCTTGGCGCAGTTGCACGTCTTGCAGGCGGTGATGAGGTTCTCGCGATCGTTCGTGCCGCCCTGCGAGCGGGGAACCTTGTGGTCGATTGTCAGGTTCTGATCCGTCCCGCAGTAGTGACAGCGCCAGTTGTCGCGCTCCATCACCCACGCGCGCACCGACGGCGGAACGGGGGCTGGGCGATCCTCGGCCGCAACGGGCCGGGGCGTGTCGCGCTCGTCGATGATGGCGCGCATGCGGGGGCAGCACAGGGCGGTCGCGCCGTTAATTTCGCGCTCGATGAGATAGCCCTTTTCGCAAAGCGCGAGTATTATCTCGCACGCATCCGATTGCGTCTCGTTTGCCCACTGTGCGACCGCAACATCCGTGGCTACCCCGTCATTGTCGCCGATGCCCATGTAGGCAAGCCGCTCCGCGCCGCGCAGCCCCCGATCCTGCACCGCGATGTCGAATGTAGCCATCGTCATCCTGCCGCCCCTTCTGCTCTGCCCCAGCCGCCCGGACATCCGGACGGACATTCATGCGGACAAAAGTCCGCGCCTCACTCGCTGCCGCGCGGCGTGACGTCGACTCTGGAGAACGATCCGAACACCGTCCCCCTCCCCTGCGCGCCGCGCAGCCAGCCGATATCGAGCGCCGCATACCCGCCGCCCAGGTGCACCGCCCGCCTGTCCCCGGTCAGGGCGTTCTCCTGATAGACCCACGCCTGCGTCGCGCGCACATCCCGCCACGCGAACGGCGAGAACACCCGCCGCAGCGCCGCGCCCAGCGCGCGCCCGAGGTGCCGCAGCGCCCTGAAAATCACGCCTCCGGACATGGCGCGCCTCCTTTCGAATAGGACCGAAAGACCGCCCGGCGATGGGCCGGATCGACATGCGCGGCGTCGTCGTCGCGCACCGCCGTGAGCATCTTGCCCAGGTAGCCGACGCTCAGCCCCTCAGCCTCGGCCACCGCGCGCAGCGGCACGCCGCGGCGGCGGGCGTCCAGCACCCTCAGCAGGCGCTCGTCGCTCTCGCGGGTCGGCTCTCTCGGCATTCCCGCCCCCTACTCTGCCGCGAACAGCATGCGCGGGGCCTCGACCGGGTGCTCCTGCACGGCCACCGCCACGTGGCCGCCCACCGCGCCGGTGGTTCCGTTCCACCAGTTTCTGGCGGTCTTTTCGCTCACGTCGAACACCTGGCAGACATGGGCGAGCGACCGGTATTGCGACCGGATGTAGCGCTGCCACCGCTCCGGGAACTGCCGGTGCACCTTGTGCGGGTCGAACCGGCGGCGCAGTTGCGTCGCCTCGACCAGCTGATGCGCGGACAACTCCCCGACCGACTGTCCGCCCCCGCCCGTGCCAGGATCGGCGCATGACGCACCGTTCACATAGATCACGACCGAGGGGGCCTGGGCGTTCATCTATGCCCTCCCCGAGATCAAGGCTCGACACGCAAAGCAACTTCCCGTTGAATAGGAGAGTCTCGGTCGATTCTGGTGGGGTCCCTCGTGCCACATTTTCCAAAGCCGATAACTGTGACGCTGGAATACGCAGACGCAGACGGCATAGAGACCCGTCGCACAGTGGATGTTTACCGAACCGCGAAGAAATCCGGCTATACCACGATCACGGGTTGGTGCCACGGCAGGCAGGCGGAGAGAACGTTCCGATCCGACCGAGTTGCGGCGGTGATAGACCAGCACGGAGAGGTGATGAGCGCCCAAGAATTTTTGGCGGGCTCCACCCAACGCCGAAAGCCCGCCGCGATGGCCGACCTTGCGAGCAAAGACACGACACCAACGCCCAACGCGCCGGAGCGTCGTGGCTCTACTGCGCGGGCGTGGGGGAATGCGGTTTTTGTGATCGGTCTCGCGCCCGGCGTAATGATTGCCTTGGGCTTCGTGTTCGCCGAGGGAAACATAACCTTCGCCCTCACGTCGCTCGTGGTTTTCTGCCTGCCCGTCATTCTGGTGCGCTGGCTCGTTGTTCGTATACTTCGGCGCAAAAAGCATTAGGCCGCCCTCCCGGAGCCGCGCTTGCGGTCGATGTAGTTTTCAGGTGGGGTGTCACGCATGTAGCGGCGCACCCGGTCCACTACGGCTGTGGTTGGGCTGGATTCCCTCGATCGCCACTTGTCCCAGACCCCCCAACCGCCACCGTAGGCATCACGAAGAAGGCGCTGGGGTTTAATCCCGGCGCACTCACAATACGACTCGACCTCGGCGATCAGTTCGGAAATTACCTCTGTCATGCTCGCAGGATAGGGACTTATGTCCCCAATGGTCAAGGGACTTATTTCGCGGTGTGGACGCTGGCAAACGAAAGTAATTTCATGCCATGAGTCCGACCTTTCGCGATGCGTTCTTGCAAGCCCTCGACAAAACCGGCGTTCCAATGACGGAAATCGCCGACTCTACCGGCGTGTCCTACGAACAACTCAAGAAGCTCCGACAGCGCCCCCAAGGCTCTACAAATGTCGATGACGCGGTGAAGATCGCCAATTTCTTCGGTGTAAACGTGTCGGATTTCATCGACGGAATGGTGGGATTATCCCACCACGATACCGTCACCATCGCGGGCACGGTCGGGGCCGGGGCGCAGGTGCCGGTCTTCGATGCCTACGAAAAGGGCGACGGGCCGCAGGTGGCCTGCCCGCCGGGGCTGCGCCCGCATGGCGTGGTCGCGGTCGAGATCGCGGGCGACAGCATGGAGCCGGTCTACTCGGCCGGGGACCTGCTGTTCTACACCCGCGACACCCACGAGGGCGTGCCATCCGAGGCGCTGGGCCGCCGCTGCGTCTGCGAGGACACGGACGGCATGGGCTGGGTCAAGCTGGTGCGCGCCGGGCGCGACCCCGGCACGTTTGACCTGCACAGCTTCAACGACGCCGCCGCGCCGATGTACGGTGTCCGGCTCAAATGGGCCGCCCCGGTGCGCCTGCATTGGCCGGCCGATCTGGTCAGGAGGGTCTGACCGAAACCGCGAGAGAGGAGACAGCCATGACAGACGACAAAACCATGACCATCGTGCACAACGGCCCGGAGGAGGTGGCATTCAAGCTGACGCTGCTGGCGCTGGTATCAAAAGGTTACACCCCGCAACCGATCCGGGGAGCCAGCAACGCGCCGATGAAGGAACTTCTCGACATCTACGCCGAATGTATCGAGGCCGTCCGTTACCCGTCAGACCGGCTGCGCCCCGACTGACCCATCACGAAATTGAAAGCCTGACCGGCGAGCCATTTGACGTCAAAGTCCGGGGGCGGTTGCCGCATGGCCTGCTCCACCAGCCGCAGGCGCAGCTCGCGCTCGGTCATATCGAGGCCGGGCACGACCCGCTCGGTGTCTGTGGTTTCCTCTTCCATCTCGTTTTCTCCCATCTCTTCAACTGCACTTTCCCCGGCCCGGATTGCCCGGTGCCCGCCCCGACCCTAGCCGGGTGATTCTGGCGCGGCAAGAAAAACCAAGGGACTTTTGTCTCTTTTTATGATTGACAGGGACAGTTGTCCCCCACCATGATCGCCCCCATCACCACGATGGAGACCGATCATGTCCACCCTAGAGACCATGGAACCGAAACACGGCGAGCGCCGCCGCATCGGCGATGACGACTGCGTCTGGATCGCCGGGTATTGGGAGCGGGTCGCGACCGTGCGGGCGCGCCTGAGCGACCGCGTGGCGCTGCAGCAAAGCGGCGCATTGGTGGGCCTGCCCGAGATGGCACGGGTCAACCGTCAGGAAATCGCCCACTGCCGCGAGCTTCTGCGCGGGGTGGCGGCATGAACCGCAACATGAAGATGGCGCTGGCCGATGCCTGGCCGCACGGGCTGGTGCATGTCGGCAACGGCTACCGGGCGCGCGGTGCGGATGGCGAGCCGATCCCGTTCTCTGGCTGTCACGCCACCGGGACCGTGAACGCCCTCAAGGATCGCTCCCTGATCGACTTCTGGGGGCCGGAGCGAGTGGCGCATCTGACCGATCTCGGCCGTGCCCGGATCGAGGATCCCGAGCTGACGGGAGGTGCATCATGACCGCCCTTCTCGCCCAGCGCGCCGCGCTCGAATCGGACGCCCGCCGCGTCGTCGCCAACCCCGAACAGTTCGCCCACCGCCCGCTCCTGCGTCGGCTGGCATGGGTCGCCCTGATGACGCAGCGCGGGAACGCGGTCGATCAGACCCGCCTCGCCCAGATGCCCGTGGAGGTGGCCAATGACCCGTCTTGACGATGCCCAGCGCGCCGCGCTGCTCGATGCGTATCACTCGATCAACCATGGCGGCCTCGTCGAGGTCTCGGGCGCGCGCGGCTGGTGCTGGGTGGGCGAGAACCCCGCCTGCACCGAAGAACACCGGCCCCACGTGATCGGCGGCCTCGATGCGCTGGGCCTGCTCGACAGGACGGGCCGCGCCCCGATGCGCCGCGCCACGATCAGCGAGTGGGGGATCAAGGAACTCGACTGCGCGGGGATGGCGGCATGAGCCCCGACGACCTCAACACCGTGCGCGCCGAGATCGCCGCCGAGTTCGAGGCGATCAACGAAACCTGGTTGCCCGCCGCCGTCACCATCGCGGTGATCGCGTATGGCGGAACGCTGATCGGCCCCGAGGATCCGGGTGGCCCGGCGGAGTGGCAGCTGGAACTGATCGGCGTCACCGGCTTCGGGAACACCCCAGCCGCCGCCGCGCGGCAGTGGACGCTCAACGTCGCGCGCATGTGCGACCCCGCGAACGCATTGGAGGACAGCGAATGCTGATGGTCGAGACGATCGGGACAATCCCCGTGATGGGCAGCGAGGAACGCCCGCGCGTGGTGATCACGGGCCCACGCGAGGATGTGCGCAAGCTGGGCAGCCTGCTTGGCGAAAACGTTGAGGTGCTGCGCCGTCGGGATGCGAAGTCCGTGAAGGCGGCATCTGAGAATTTGGCAGCCGCCGAGTCTGCGCTCATCAGCGGCGTGCTCGTGCAGCGCCGCTACCTGCGCAGCCTGATCGAGCTTGGCTGTCGCGGCCGCGACGGCGCGCTCGAGGTCAACGCCGACAACCCGCCGTGGCCGCAGAGCCTCGACTCCTCGTCGCGGCCTTACGTGGCCGGCGCCCTGACCGCGATCCGCGAGGCCGAGGAAGTGCTGCGCCAGATGGGCGGCGGCGACGGCTGGCGCGACGACGACTCGCCCGCCTGGCTGGACCAGGTGATCGACGGCGAGATCGAGATTTGAGGAGGGGCACGAGATGACCAGGCATATCGGAAGTTTGGGCGAGGCGCTGTTGCGCGCGTTGGGCCGGACGGAGAACAGCGAGACGCGGCTGGCGAAGGTGAGCGACAAACCGTCCTACCGGCTGTCCGGGGGGGGGGGAGATCACCCCGACCACCTGGGCGCGGCTGCAGGACCATCTCGAGCCCTGCGGCGCGACCTCACCGATCGAGGCCTTGCCCGATACCAGCGCGGACTGTTTTCCGATGACGGCCTCCCGGCCGGGGCGGGCTACGCGATCACCCCCAAGGGGCTGCGATACCTCTGCGCGCTCGAAGAAATCCACATGAAAGGACCTGACCATGGCTGATCACTTCGACCTCGACGCCACCCTCTTCATGGCCGTGCGCCGTGCCCTCGATCCTGAGGCGGCAATTCGGTCCTATCTCGAGGGGGTGATGATCGAGCCGCGCGCCGAGGGTGGCGCGTTTCTGGTCGCGACGGACGGATGGACTATGCTCGTGGGGCTGGACGCGACTGCGATCGCGCCGCGGCCCGCGCTCGTGAGGCTTACAATGCCCGAGCCACCTGCCCCGGCCTATGACGAGGATGGCGACCTTGTGCCCTACCGCCCGTGGAAAGACTCGCGCCTTCGGTTTGGCGTGCAGCCGGGCTGCGAGCCGTTCGTGGCGGCTTTCGCCTGGAAGGTCTCGGGGGCGCACACGCACGCCCTGATCGAGGAAATCGCAGCCGCCGATATTTATCCCGATTGGCGCAAGGTCATGACCTGTGATCTTAATCCCAAGGATCGCCCTCGGGGCTACACCCACGCCGGGGTCTGCCCCGACAGACTGCGGAGGATCGAGGACGACGAGCAGCGCTTGCGAATCGAAGCCCCCGACATCGAGGGCAAACCGTATCGCATCCGCTTCGAGCGCGGCGACCTGACCGGCTTCATCATGCCGAGCTGGATGAAGCTCGACGAGGACGTGGTGCGACCCGCGATCTCGCGGTGCGGAACTGCCACCACAGAGACGCAGCAAGGACCATTCGCATGAACAAGAACCGCGAAAAGGTAAAGATCGCCGCGCGGCGGGTTGAGAGCAGGCTCAAGGCCGAAGGCCGCCACTTCGAGGCCGAGGCAGTCGCCCGCATCCGGAGGGGCTACGCCGCGGCACAGGGCACCGCAATCGTGCTGCACCGCGACAACATGGATCTGCGACAAATGCTGGGCCTGCCCCCGTTTCGCAAGGCGCGCGGGTCTCCGGCGCGGGCCAGCGTCCAGCCGATCGCGAGCGCACCCAACTCACCGCCACCACCGAAACCCGAGAGGTAAGCGACCATGCCCGAGCCCCTCCTCGTCCGAGCCCCCGAGGCCGCCCGCATGCTGGGAATCAGCAAAAGCACATTGTGGGCCCGCGTCGCCCAGGGCCGCTGCCCCGGGCCGATCCGCTGGGATGGCGTGACGGTCTGGCGCGTTCGCGACCTCGAAGAGTTTGTCGAAAGACTGGCGGACCAGATGGCGGACCAAGCAGACCACCCGCCCGGAAAACGCAGCAAGAACATGGCACTTACCGGGTGAAATTGGTGCGGGTGAAGGGACTCGAACCCCCATGGATCGCTCCGCCAGAACCTAAATCTGGTGCGTCTACCAATTCCGCCACACCCGCACGCGCCGCCGCGCCGGGCGGGCATGGCACCCTCTAGCAAAGACCGGCGGCCGGTTTAAGCCCCAATTATGCACCCCGCACACCCATTGCGCGAAAAAGATCGCGACAATGCTCGTAACTTGCCCTATTGTGGTGTGTAATAAACGAGGCAGCCAAAGAGCGAGATACGCCATGAAACCGGATACGGTCGGGCGTCCTGACGGCAGCGATGCCGCGCGTCCCCCAAATCAGGTCACCGATCACGCGACTGGCCACGCAACTGGCCTCGCAACTGGCCTGTGCGCCGTCGGCCTGCTGCTGACCGCCGCGGGCGAGCGTCCGGTGGGCGCGTTGCGCCCCGGCGACCGGGTCATCACCCGGGATGCAGGGATGGTCACGCTGCGCGCCCTGACACGCCGCCGCCTGCACACCCCGCTGGTGCGCATCCGCGCCGGATCGCTGGGCCACCGGCGGCCCGGGCGCGACGCGCTCCTGCCCGCCTGCCAGCCGATCCTGCTGCGCGACTGGCGCGCGCACGCGCTGTTTGGCCGGGCACAAATCCTGGTCGCCGCCGCGCGGCTGGTCGATGGCGAATTTGTCACCCATGAGGGCACCGGCGCGCTCGATCTCTGCCAGCTCGATTTCGGGGCACCGCATATCCTCTATCTCGACGGGCTTGAGGTGGCGAGCCACGCGGCGGGCGCGCTCGTCCCCTAAGCGGCGCCCTCCCGGTGCGCGCCACCCGAGCGGCTCGGAGCGAGTGACACGAATGGCCTGTTCCCGCCATTCGCCTGCCTCGCATCGCGCGGAATCAAGGCGTGCTTGCACGCCGCCGCGCGAGCGCCAGCCCGCCCGACAGGGCTGGCGATTGGGTGACGTTGGCGCAAAGCTCTGATATTACTCGGGAACCCCGACATAAAGCGCGATAGACCAGCCGTTGCATCGCCATCCCGCGGGCTGGTGCTCGCACGGCTCATCACCGGATAGGTCACGTCCCCTCCAGACCATTCGTAACCTCCACGTTGCCCCCTCTTCGGCGATTCCGCCCCGCATCACCCCCGTCGGACCTCCGCCCGAGCCACCCCGGTGCGCACCAGAGGCAGACGGGGACCGTTTTCCCAAGTGGCACGCTCTAGAACAACGCCATCTGCGCCCCGCGCGCCAGCGGCACCTCGAACAGGTCACAGCGCAGCCCGGGCTGCGCCGCGTCCAGCCCCAGCCGTCGCACCGCCAGGTCGAACCGCCGCGCGATCATCCGCGCATACACCCCCTGCCCCCGCATCCGGTGGTGCCAGTCGGCGGCGTAGTCGTGCCCGCCATGCATCTCGCGCAACCGGTTCATCACCCGGCCCGCGCGGTCGGGGTAATGCCGCGCCAGCCACGCGCGAAACAGCCCTGACACCTCGCGCGGCAGCCGCAGCATGATCCAGCTCGCCGCCCCCGCCCCGGCGTCGCGCCCCTCCGCGAGGATCGCCTCGATCTCCGGATCGGTCAGCGCCGGGATGATCGGCGAGACCATCAGGCGCACGGGCACCCCGGCCTCCGAAAGCCGCCGCACCATGGCCAAGCGCCGCGCCGGAGACGGCGCGCGCGGCTCCAGCCTCCGGGCCAGCCCCGCGTCGAGCGTGGTGACCGACACCCCCACCTTCGCCAGCCCCCGCGCCGCCATGCCGGCCAGCAGGTCGATGTCGCGCTCGATCAGCGTGCCCTTGGTCACCACCGCCACCGGATGATTGAACCGCGACAGCACCTCAAGGCAGGCGCGGGTGATCCCGTATTGCCGTTCGATCGGCTGATAGGGATCGGTATTGGTGCCGATTGCGATGGGGGCCACGCGGTAGCTGCGCGCGCGCAGCTCCGCCTCAAGCCGATCGGGCGCATCGGGCCGCGCGATCAGCCGCGTCTCGAAATCGAGCCCCGGCGACAGGCCGAGCCACGCATGCGTGGGCCGTGCGAAGCAATAGACACAGCCATGCTCGCAGCCGCGATACGGGTTGATCGACCGGTCGAACGGCAGATCGGGCGAGCGGTTATAGGTGATCACCCGCCCTGCCCGTTCCTCCGAGACATGGGTGCGCAGCGCCCGCTCCTCGTCCTCGGGGCCGTCGCCGTCATAGACCACCTGATGCGCCTCGAACCGCCCGGCGGCGTTGCTCGTGGCGCCGCGCCCGCGCGGGCGCAGATCGGGCGGAAGGGTCGGTTCGTGCTCCATGGCCCCAAAATGGAACGAACAGAGAACAAATGCAACTGTCCGATAATGATGATGCCGATCTTTCAGTCCCATTGCGGCCAAAACGCTGCTACAGGTCGGTTGCGGCGCGGGCAGCGTCGCAATTCGGAAAGTCGCGGTGCGGCAAATTGACGAAAGAGGCGCAACGTCACCGCGCCACGCGCAGAACAGCCAGGGATTCAGCCCATGTCCGACGAAGAAGACGAGATCATCCTTTCGGAACTGGACGACGAAGAACTTGTCCAGCAGATGTTCGACGACCTTTATGACGGTCTCAAGGAAGAGATCGAGGAAGGCGTCAACATCCTGCTCGAGCGCGGCTGGGCGCCCTACAAGATCCTCACCGAGGCGCTGGTCGGCGGCATGACCATCGTCGGCAAGGATTTCCGCGACGGCATCCTCTTCGTCCCCGAGGTACTTCTGGCCGCCAACGCGATGAAGGGCGGCATGGCCATCCTCAAGCCGCTGCTGGCCGAGACCGGCGCGCCGCGCGTCGGCAAGATGGTGATCGGCACGGTCAAGGGCGACATCCACGACATCGGCAAGAACCTGGTGTCGATGATGATGGAGGGCGCGGGCTTCGAAGTGGTCGATCTCGGGATCAACAACCCGGTCGAGAATTACCTTGAAGCGCTGGAAACCGAAGAGCCCGACATCCTCGGCATGTCGGCGCTGCTGACCACGACGATGCCCTACATGAAGGTCGTGATCGACACGATGATTGAACAGGGCAAGCGCGATGATTACGTCGTTCTCGTGGGCGGCGCACCGCTCAACGAGGAATTCGGTCGCGCCATCGGTGCCGACGCCTATTGCCGCGATGCCGCCGTCGCGGTCGAGACGGCCAAGGATTTCATGGCGCGCAAGCACAACGCCCTCGCGGCGGGCTGACACCGGACAGGACACGCGTGACGGCCCGCGCCCCCGGGGTGCGGGCCGTTTGCGTTGAAAGGGACCGCATGAGCGAACCAAGCGACGATCAGCTGACCAACGAGGGTCTGCCGCCCGAGGGCGCGGGGCGCATCCTGCTCATCGCCTGCGGCGCGCTCGCCCATGAAATCATGGCGCTCAAACGGCTCAACGGCTGGGACCACATGGACCTGCAATGCCTGCCCGCCAAGCTGCACCTTTATCCAGAACGGATCACCGGGGAGGTGGAAAAGGCCGTCGCGGCACACCGCGACCGCTACGCGCGCATCTTCGTGGTCTATGCCGATTGCGGCACCGGCGGGCTGTTGCAGGCGAAATGCGCCGAGCTCGGCGTCGAGATGGTCGCCGGGCCGCATTGCTACGCCTTCTTCGAAGGGGTGGACCGCTTTGCCGAGCACGACGACGAGATCACCGCCTTCTACCTCACCGATTTCCTCGTGCGGCAATTCGATGCCTTCGTATGGCGGCCCATGGGGCTCGACCGGCACCCCGAACTGCGCGACATGATCTTCGGCAACTACACCAGGCTGGTCTATCAGGCGCAGACCGACAACGCCGATCTGCGCGCCCGCGCCGAAGAGTGTGCGCGCCGCCTCGGGCTCGACTACGAATACCGCTTCACCGGCTACGGCGACCTGAAGACCGCCCTCGCCGATCAGGCGGCGCGGGTCTGAGGGGGCATTCGGGGTACGCGTGATTGGCCTTTTGCGGACATTGCAGTGAGCCGCGCGAGGGCCCGACCGCGGGTGGGCGCTCCAACGATGAAACGGCGCGCTTTATGGTGCCATATACTCCCGCGTTATCAATAACTTGAGGCGTAGAAAAGCGCCCGCCCGGGGGGCGGGTCATGCCGGAGGCATGCCTCTGGCATGACCGCTCGCGCGGCGGCGTGCAAGCACGCCTTGATTCCGCGCGGGGTGGGTGGCGAATGGCAGCTTCAGGCCATTCACGCCCCCCTCAGCGCAGACGCGCCACCGCCTCGATGGTCCCCTGATCGGGGTATTGCAGCAGCACCACCAGCGGCGCGCTTTCGGGCCAGTCCTCTTCGAGCACCAGCGGCGCCTGCGTGTCCCACTCGGCCACCTTGGCCAGCTCGGTCACGACATTGGTATAAGTGATCGTTCGCCCGGCATTCTCGCCACGGCCGATCTGCACCGTGGCTCGCGGCATGTAGCGCGCGAATTGCACCACCAGCGGCATGTCACGCGGCGGATCGCTGCGCGCCTCCAGATGCACCTGCCCGCCCTCGCGCCGCAGCGTCACATCGATCCCGTTGTCACGCGCATGGAGATGCTTGTCGATAACATCGGTCACATCGCGATAGCGCGAACCGACGACATGATCCTCGCCGTTGACCACCATCTGCGGGGTATAGACCATCTTCTGCCCCGCCGCCGCGGCATAGCCGCGTTGCCGCGCGGTGTGGGCGGGGCTGCCGAACGTGTCCTTCCAGCCGATGTAATCCCAGTAATCAACGTGCAGCGACAGCGCCAGCACGTCGTCGCGCGCGGCAAGCTGCTCGAAAAAGCCGTCGGCGGGCGGGCAGGACGAGCAGCCCTGCGAGGTGAACAACTCGACCACGACGGGCCGGTCGGCGGCAGGTGCCGGCGCGGCGAGCATCGCCCATCCCGCCGCCAGGCTGCAAAGAAGGTGTCGCTTCATCGGGTCTTACGCCTCCGGGGCCGGTGTGGTCGGACACCGCAAACCTAGGCCCTGACGCCGCCCCTGCCAATTCAAGGTTTCGCGAGATCGGGGATCTGCCGCTGTAACAGCCATCAAATTGTGTGCAATAGTATACAAATTGGGCCTCCACCTCTTGATTGGCGCGGGAATATCGGTCAGAAGCGGGACAAACGTCATCCAGCCCTGACATGAAAGGACGGCACCCCATGCCTATCACAGTCGGCCAAGACAGCGCAAAAACCCGCAAGACCCTCACCGTCAGCGGTCGGACCATCGCCTATTACTCCATCGACGCCGCCGAAAAGGCGGGGCTCGGCGATTTCTCGCGCCTGCCCGCCGCGCTCAGGGTGGTGCTGGAAAACATGCTGCGCTTCGAGGATGGCAAGACCGTCACGCTCGACGACATCAAGGCGTTTTCCGAATGGGCCGCGAATGGCGGCCGCGCCAACCGCGAGCTGGCCTACCGCCCCGCCCGCGTCCTGATGCAGGATTTCACCGGCGTCCCGGCGGTGGTCGATCTGGCCGCGATGCGCGACGGCATCACCGCCCTCGGCGGCGACGCGCAAAAGATCAACCCGCTCAACCCCGTCGATCTGGTGATCGACCACAGCGTGATGATCGACGAGTTCGGCAACCCGCGCGCCTTCCAGATGAACGTGGACCGCGAATACGAACGCAACATGGAACGCTACCAGTTCCTCAAATGGGGTCAGGGCGCGTTCAACAATTTCCGCGTCGTGCCGCCGGGTACCGGCATCTGCCACCAGGTCAACCTCGAATACCTCGCCCAGACCGTCTGGACCGACGAGGACCAGTCCGGCGAGACGGTGGCCTACCCCGACACGCTCGTGGGCACCGACAGCCACACCACCATGATCAACGGCGTCGCCGTGCTCGGCTGGGGCGTCGGCGGCATCGAGGCCGAGGCGGCGATGCTCGGCCAGCCCATCTCGATGCTGATCCCCGAGGTGGTGGGGTTCGAGCTCACCGGCGCGATGGTCGAGGGCACCACCGGCACCGACCTGGTGCTCAAGGTCGTGGAAATGCTGCGCAAGAAGGGCGTGGTGGGCAAGTTCGTCGAATTCTACGGCTCCGGCCTCGATCACCTGCCCCTGGCCGACCGCGCCACCATCGCCAACATGGCCCCCGAATACGGTGCCACCTGCGGCTTCTTCCCCATTGACGACGAGACCCTGCGCTACCTGCGCCAGACCGGCCGCGACGAGGACCGCGTCGCGCTGGTGGAATCCTACGCCCGCGAAAACGGCTTCTGGCGCGGGCCCGATTACGCGCCGGTCTATACCGACACGCTGAGCCTCGACATGGGCACGATTGTTCCGGCCATCTCCGGCCCCAAGCGCCCGCAGGACTACGTGGCGCTCGACCAGGCGGCGTCGAAATTCTTCGACGTCGTGTCCGAATATCGCGGCGAGGACGACTGTGCCGACGCCACCGACATGGCCGCCGAGGGCCCCGCCCCGGACGCGGCGCAAGACCCGCGCAAATCCGTCCGGGTCGAGGGCGAGGAGTATGAGCTGCGCGACGGCTCTGTGGTGATCGCCTCGATCACATCGTGCACCAACACGTCGAATCCATACGTGATGATCGGCGCGGGCCTCGTGGCGAAAAAGGCGCGCGAGCGCGGCCTCACCCGCAAACCCTGGGTCAAGACCTCGCTCGCCCCGGGCAGCCAGGTGGTGACCGAATACCTGGAGGCCGCCGGCCTGCAGGACGATCTCGACGCCATCGGCTTCAACCTCGTGGGCTATGGCTGCACCACCTGCATCGGCAACTCGGGCCCCCTGCAAAAGGAGATCTCCGAGGCCATCGCCGAGGGCGACCTGATCGCCACCTCCGTGCTCTCCGGCAACCGCAACTTCGAGGGCCGCATCTCCCCCGACGTGCGCGCCAACTACCTGGCCTCGCCGCCGCTCGTCGTCGCCTACGCGCTCGCGGGGGACATGAACATCGACCTCGCGCGCGACCCGCTCGGCCACGACCCGGACGGCACCCCCGTCTACATGAAGGACATCTGGCCCACGCAAAAGGAGATCGCCGCGATCGTCGAGCGCACCGTGACGCGCGAGGCGTTCCGCTCCAAATACGCCGACGTATTCAAGGGCGACGACAAGTGGCAGGCGGTCGAGACCTCCGGGGGCGAGACCTACGATTGGCCGCCGCACTCCACCTATGTCCAGAACCCGCCCTATTTCCGCGACATGTCGCCCGAACCGGGCACCATCGCCGATATCGAGGGCGCGCGGATGCTGGCGCTGCTGGGCGACATGGTCACCACAGACCACATCTCCCCCGCCGGATCGTTCAAGCCCGACACCCCGGCGGGCCAATACCTGACCGAGCGGCAGGTGCCGGTGCGCGAGTTCAACTCCTACGGCTCGCGCCGCGGCAACCACGAGGTGATGATGCGCGGCACCTTCGCCAATATCCGCATCCGCAACGAGATGCTCGACAGCACCGAGGGCGGCTACACCCTCGGCCCGGACGGGCAGGAAACCTCGATCTTCGACGCCGCGATGGCCTGGCAGGAGCAGGGCACCCCCCTCGTCGTGGTGGCGGGCGAGCAGTACGGCGCCGGCTCCTCGCGCGACTGGGCGGCCAAGGGCACCGCGCTCCTGGGCGTGCGCGCGGTGATCGCCGAGAGCTACGAGCGCATCCACCGCTCCAACCTCGTCGGCATGGGCGTCATCCCGTTCGAGTTCACCGGCGGCGACACGCGCACCTCGCTGGGGCTCAAGGGCGACGAGAGCTTCTCGATCACCGGGCTGGCGGACATCAAGCCGCAGCAGGAGGTGGGCTGCACCATCGCCTACCCCGACGGCACGACCAAGGAGATCACCCTCAAGTGCCGCATCGATACCGCCATCGAGAAGGAATATGTCGAGCATGGCGGCGTGCTGCACTACGTGCTGCGCGACCTCGCCAAATCCGCGTGACCTTCCGGGGGCCGGTCCCGCCCGGCCCCCTGCCCCGTCGTCCTCGGGCTCGACCCGAGGACCTCCCCCGTCAAACCCGACACCGAGGCACCGCGCATCGACGGGCCGCGGCGCGGCGATCCAACGCCGGGGCTGCGCGCTTTATGGCAACCAAATCCGCAAAAGACCCAAGCGACTCGCAGGTGGTAGCCAAATCGCCGGGCCGGGGGGCGGCCCGTCGATGCGCGGCGGCGCGCCAAGGCGCGCCTCGATTCCGCGCAGGGGGGAGTGGGGTGGTGGGTTGGCACCCATCCTACGCTGGCTGCCCACCAAACGAGGGCATTGTTTATGCAAAGCAGCCCCCACATTTAAACAAGCCGATTTCGGAATGAGAGTCGCTTATTTATTCATCTCAGTAAAAGCGCAAATATTGCCAAGCCTAGCGGTAAAAGAAGGTACCACCCAAAAAAAAGAATTTTCGCGAAAGCAGAAACTTGACTGAAGTTAGGACCAAGATCACCCAGCAAAGCCTTCAGGTCGCCTACTTGACTGTTCATCAATTCTAACGTGCTCTTATTGCTCGAGGTGGTTGATCGTAGTGTCTCAAGATCCTGCGAAACATTTCGATCGCCTTGCACTGATTGAAGGTCGTCTATTGAGAACGCTTCCAACTCGAGGATGCGATCCTCCGCATTTTCGTTGCTTTCCTCAAGTTGTCTCAGACGCCTTTTAAGCCCCTCCAAGGGACTCTCCGTATTTTCTGCCGCCCCGCTCTCCTCTATTGAGTTCTTAACCACATGGGCCCGCTTAAACCACCTCGCGAAGCCAATGTAGTCCCCGTACCAATTAACCAAAAATGAAACAGCCAGAAACGCCACAGTGACCGAGGAAATTATCTCAAATTCGTTTGGTGCAATGTTTTTGCCCAAAAGCGGCCAAGCCTCGTTATTGTAGTCAAAGAACTTGACAGCAATCAACGTAGTGCTCGCAAAAACTAATAGTCGCCATGAAGCAACCGTCTGACGCGAGAAGACTTCGTAGCCGTTTAGTTTCAACTACTCCACCTCCCTTTTTGGCCGCGCCATGGGCGCGCCCGTTTTTCACTCAAAACGCTCCACCGGAGCGTTTTGCCCCCGCTTACGCGGGGTCGTTCAAAACCCCCACAAACTCCCGCCATTCCCCCTTGGACATGCCGGAGTTTTCCTGCGTCACCTCCTCACCCTTCACCATCCGCCGCACACAATCAAGGGCGGTGGCCGAGAGCGTCGCTCCCCCCATGCGGTAATCCTCGAAGGCGCGGTAGGCCGCCGGCACCCAGTCGGCGACGATACGACAGATCGCATCGGCATAGACGCGGATTTCGTATTGCGCGTGCGCATCCGCCCGCAGCCGCAGGAAATGCAGCAGATTGTGCAAATCCACCTTCCAGTACCATTGCGTATAGATGTTCGCCGGCAGGTTCATCCGGGCCAGTTCCCGCGCCAGCCCCTGTTGCCCCTCGTCGGAAATCATCGCCTCGTAATGGTCGTAGCACCGCATCGCGTCGTCGCGCAGCGTGCGCAGCACGCGCTCGGCTTCCTCGCCCTCCAGCGCGTCCCCCCGCCCCTGATTGTTGGTGGTCGATTGCGCCGCCAGCGCGTCCGGTTCGGGGATATAGAACTCGCGGTCGAGGATCGAATACCGCGCCGAATATTCATTCACATTGGCCGTGCGGTGCCGGATCCACTGCCGCGCCACGAACACCGGCAGCTTGACGTGCAGCTTCACCTCGCACATCTCGAACGGGGTCGAGTGCCAGTGCCGCATCAGATACCGGATCAGCCCCTCGTCATTGCTGACAGACTTGGTGCCCCGCCCATAGCTGACCCGCGCCGCCTGACAGATCGCCGCGTCGTCGCCCATGTAGTCGATCACCCGCACGAATCCGTGATCGAGCACCGGGTGCGCGGTATAGAGGTGGCGCTCCATTCCCGGTGCCGTGGCACGCAGCGTCTGCCGCGTCTCGGTGCGGGCGGCGTCGATTTCGGCCTGTTGGTCCGGGGTCAGCGGCATGGCGGCACCTTTCGGGGAGGGGTGAGTCGATTGCTACTATATCTTGCGGGTGGGGCCGCCGCCAAGCCGATATCGGGTGTGACGGCGCGCGCAGCTTTGCCCTCGACACCCGGCGCACAGGCCCTATCCTGCACCCGTGCGATCGCACCGACGCGATACCGACAGGATACCGACGCGATACCGACAGGAGAAATCCCATGAAAATCCGCTACCTGCACACGATGATCCGGGTCAAGGACCTCGACGCCACGATGCGATTCTTCTCGCTTCTCGGCCTGCGCGAGACCCGCCGCTGGGACAACGATGGCGGGCGTTTCACCCTTGTTTTCATGGCTCCCGAGGGACAGGAGGAATGCCCGGTCGAGCTCACGTATAACTGGGACGGCGACGAGGGCCTGCCCTCGGACAGCCGCCATTTCGGCCACCTCGCCTACTCGGTCGGCAATATTTATGATATGTGCCAACACCTTATGGACAACGGCATCACCATCAACCGCCCCCCCCGCGACGGCCGCATGGCCTTCGTGCGCAGCCCCGACAACATCTCGGTGGAGCTGTTGCAGGAGGGCGACGCGCTCGCCCCCGCCGAACCCTGGGCGAGCATGGAGAACACGGGCCACTGGTGAGGTGGGCGGCGCTCATTGCGGGTCTGTTCGCAGCCCCCGCCGAGGCCGCCTGCCGCCTCGGGCTGGTGCTTGCGCTCGACGTGTCATCCTCGGTCGATAACCGGGAATATGAGTTGCAAAGCAAGGGCTTGGCGGCCGCCCTCGACGCCCCCGACATCCGCCACGCGATCCTGTCGGGCCGGGGCGAGGTGGCGCTGGCGGTCTACGAGTGGAGCGGACGCCACCGGGAAAAGCTGCATCTCGACTGGAAGCTCCTGCGCAGCCACGCCGACATCACCCGCGCCGCAGCGGCGCTGGCCGACATGGAGCGCGCGACCGCCGAATTCCCCACCGCGCTCGGCTCCGCGCTAGGCTACGGCGCGCAGGTGATGGCCCGCGCCCCGGACTGCGCGCGCCGGGTGATCGACGTCTCGGGCGACGGGGTCAACAACCAGGGCTTTGGCCCGGCGCTGGCCTACCGGCATTTTCCGTTTCAAAACATCACGGTGAACGGATTGGTGATCCTCGGCCATGACGAGGACGTGCTGCGCCACTACCGCGAGGAGGTGCTGCGCGGGCCCGGCGCGTTCCTCGAAGTGGCGGACGGGTTCGAGGATTTCCGGCGCGCGATGGAGCGCAAGCTGTTTCGCGAAATCAGCGATATCGTTCTGGGCGCGCTGCCTGCTCAATAGATATAGCGGATCTGGTCGCTCCAATAGCGTTCCACCCGCCTGAGCGCACCGGTCACTTGGTCGAGCCCGTCATTTCCCAGCACCCCGCGCGCCTGCAAGCCTTTGGCGTGGCGCTCGAACAGCGCCGCGACCACATCGCGGATGCCGCGTCCCTTCTCGGTCAGGCGCACGCGCACCGCGCGCCGGTCCGCCTCGCAACGCTGGTGGTGCATGTACCCGGCCTCCACCAGCTTCTTGAGGTTATAGCTGACGTTGCTGCCCTGGTAATAGCCCCGGGTCTTGAGCTCGCCCGCCGTGACCTCGTGATCGCCGATATTGAACAGCAGAAGCGCCTGAACGGCGTTGATCTCGAGAACGCCTACGCGCTCGAATTCGTCCTTGATGACGTCGAGCAGCAGGCGGTGCAGCCGCTCCACCAGCGTCAACGCATCGAGATACCCGGCGATGAAGGCACCGGGCGCGAGCCGTGGGCCAGGGGGGCGGTGAAAGCTCATGGACATCTCCCTCGCGAACCATTCGCGGGGCAGACTCAGGCAAAACCGCCAATAATCGGTTAAATCGCGCGCTGAACGCCTAAAATCCGCGCTATTTCCCGACGCAGGCCACCTGCGCGATGTCCTCGACCAGCGGCGCAAGGCGACCGGGCGGCGCGCTCTGCCCGGTTACCCACTGGTAGAGGTCCTGATCGTTCTCGGACAACAGCGCGTCGAAGAGATCGAGCGTTTCCTCGTCCAACGTCTCCAGACGCGCCCCGGCATAGCGCCCGAGGATGATATCCATCTCCTTGATTCCGCGCCGATTGGCGCGCATGGCGAGGCGACGCAAGCGGTGCTCGCGCGGCTCGTCACTCACCGGCCTGCTCCATCAGTCGCGCGCGCAGCGTCTTTTCCAGCCGCCCCAGCCGGTCGGTGGAGTAGGCGATCTGCGTGCGGATGTCGCGGATCTCGGTCAGAAGCCCGGTGATGTCGGGGTCCAGATCGCCCATCTCGGGCGAATCCGGCCCGTCGCCCTCGCCCGAAAGCAGCCACAGGAGCGACACGTTCAAAAGCCCCGCCATCATCGACAGCTTGTTGGCGCGCGGCTCCGAGAGGTCCTCCTCCCAGCCCTTGAGCGTCTTGAGCTTCACGCCGAGCCGCTTGGCCAGTTCGCCCTGGCTCATGCCCGCACGCTCGCGCGCGCCGGCGACGCGGTCCCCGAAGGTGGTCGCCTCGGGGTCGAACCAGGTCTCGTCTTGCTCGGTGGTCATGCTCTTCCTTTCCGGTGATCGTTCTTGAACGGAACTCGCACGCAGCCTATGAGATCTGGCAGGTGAATTCAAACCGGAGTCGACCATGTCACGCCTCTCCGCGACGCTTGGGCGCGTCAAGCCCTCGCCCACCATCGCCGTCACCACCAAGGCGCAGGAGCTGAAGGCGGCGGGGCGCGACGTGATCGGGCTCGGCGCGGGCGAGCCGGATTTTCCGACGCCTTCGCATATCGCCGCCGCGGGCATCCGCGCGATCGAGGAGGGACGCACCAAATATACCGCCGTCGATGGCATTCCCGAGCTGAAAGCAGCCATCTGTGCCAAGTTCAGGCGCGACAACGGGCTCGACTACACCCCCGCGCAGGTCAGTGTCGGCACGGGTGGCAAGCAGATCCTCTACAACGCACTGATGGCCACGCTCAACCCGGGCGACGAGGTGGTGATACCCGCGCCCTACTGGGTGAGCTATCCCGACATGGTGCTGCTCGCCGGCGGCGAGCCGGTGATCGTCGAGGCGGGGATCGAGACCGGATTCAGGCTGACCCCGGAGGCGCTGGAGTCGGCGATCACACCACGCACCCGCTGGCTGATCTTCAACTCGCCCTCGAACCCCACCGGCGCGGGCTATTCGCGCGACGAACTCAGAGCGCTGACCGACATCCTGATGCGCCACCCGCATGTCCAAGTGATGACCGACGACATGTATGAACACCTTGCCTATGACGGGTTCGAATTCTGCACGCCCGCGCAGGTAGAGCCGGGCCTCTATGACCGCACGCTGACCTGCAACGGCGTGAGCAAGGCCTATTGCATGACCGGCTGGCGCATCGGCTACGCCGCCGGGCCCGAGGACCTGATCGCCGCCATGCGCAAGATTCAGTCGCAATCGACGTCGAACCCCTGCACCATCAGCCAATGGGCGGCCGTCGAGGCGCTCAATGGTCCCCACGATTTCATCGCCGCCAACAACGCCGTCTTTGTCCGCCGCCGCGATCTCGTGGTGGAGATGCTCAACCAGATTGACGGGGTGGAGTGCCCGGTCCCCGATGGGGCGTTTTACGTCTACCCGAGCGTCAAGGGGCTGATTGGCAAGGTGAGCGCCGGCGGCGCGCGGATCGACACGGACGAGGATTTCGCCACCGCGCTGCTGGAGGAACGGGGCGTCGCCGTGGTCTTTGGCGCGGCCTTCGGGCTTTCGCCGCATTTTCGCGTCAGCTACGCTACCGACGACGCGGCGCTGCGCGAGGCTTGCGGCCGGATACAGGCGTTCTGCGCGGGGTTGCGGTAAGGGGGACACATGGCGGGCGATCTGCCGGACTACTATTTCCGCGTGCGCGAGAATGGCGCCTTCGTCTTTCGCGTGGACACCGAGAACCGCCAGCGCCGCATCGACATGGACCAGATCGCCGTGGTCAACATCCGCAAGGGCGAGATCAAGCCGCATGGCGACCGTGACCTGAACGAGGCCGACCTCGCGGCGATCCGCGAGTGGATGGCGGAGCGGCAGGCGATCCTCGAGCATCGCGATATCGACGACATCCTACGCGCGGTGGATTACCTCAACACCACCGCCCATTGGGCGCAGTCGCGCGCCACCGACGAGCAACTCGAGCAGGTGACCGACGCGCTGCTCCTGGCGATGCATGACCTGCGCACCGTGCTCGTGCGCAAGAAGGCCGACCGCCTAACCCGCGACGGCTGAGCCGCGGGCCACCTCCGCCGCCGCGGCGGCAAGGCCGCCCTGCCCGTGCGGGATATCGAGCGCCTGCATCCCCGCCTCGATCGCGCCGAGTGCACCGAGGATCATGTGCGCGTTGACATGCCCCATATGGCCGATGCGGAAGAAGCCGTGCCATGCCGGGTCGCCCGGCTCGGCCATCCCCAACCCGATGCCGAGGGTCACGCCCGCGTTGTCCTGCACCCATTGCCGCAGCGCCGAGCCATGCGGCGCGCCGATCCTGAGCGCGGTGACCGCGCGGCTGCGCAAGGCCGGGTCGGCGATGTTGAGCTCCAGCGGCCCGCGCTCGCCCCAGGTCTCGCAGGCGGCCCAGATGGCGCGGGCCAGCACCTCGTGCCGGTGCCAGATCGCCTCGATCCCCTCGCCAGCTATCAGGTCGAGCGCCGCGCGCAGGCCATAAAGGTGATGGGTGGGCGCGGTGCCGCCGAAATACTGATAAAACACCTGCGGGTCTGCGCGGTTCGTCCAGTCCCAGTAACGGCTTACCCGCTCCATCCGCGCCCGCGCCGCCGCCGCCCGCTCCGAGAAGAATACGAAGGCGAGCCCCGGCGGTACCATCAGCCCCTTCTGGCTGCCCGCCACCATCACGTCCACACCCCAGGCATCCATCTCGAACCGGTCGCAGGCCAGCGAGGCGATACAATCGGCCATCAGCAGCGCCGGATGCCCGGTGGCGTCGAGCACCGCGCGCAGCCCCGCGATATCGTTGAGCACCGAGGTCGAGGTGTCCGCGTGGGTGGCCAGCACCGCCCGGATCGCGTGGTTCTTGTCGGCGCGCAGCGCCGCCTCCACGCGGTCGAGGTCCACCGCCGAGCGCTTGCCGAAATCGAGGATCTCCGCCTCGATCCCGCGCAGTTCCGCCACCTCGGCCCAGCCGTGGCCAAACCGCCCCGTGGCCGGCACCAGCACGCGCTCACCGGGGGCCACCGTGTTGGCCAGCGATGCCTCCCACGCGCCATGCCCGTTGGCGATGTAGATCGCCACGTTGCCCTTCGTACGCGCCACAGCGCGCAGGTCCGGGATGAGGCCCGCGGTCATTTCGATCAACGCGCCCTCGTAGATGTTGGGTGCGGCGCGGTGCATGGCGCGCAGCACTTCCTCGGGCATGACCGAGGGGCCGGGAATGGCCAGGTATGCGCGACCGCTGGCAAGGCTCATGGTTATCTCCCCTGTCTGTCGGTCGCGACATTACCCCCCTGCCCGGCGGCGTCAATCGTCTGCTCGGGAAGTGTCATCATTCGCCCCCGGTCCGGGGCTGATCCTGCGCAAGGGTTCGGGTCCTGTCGTGCGCGGACTCTGCGATGTTGCCGGTATCGCCCCGCGACACGAGACCCCGCCCATCACCCGTGCCGCCGATATCGCGCCGCCAGCCGCGCCGGGTCGGCCCCGCATAGGTAACGCACCAGCAGCCACAGGTTCCGCGCGCCCCGCCACAGCCATCCCTCGCCGCGATAGCGCGCCGCCGAGGTCGTCACAGCCAGCGGCAGCAGCGCGATCCGCCCCCCAAGAGCCCGGGCCAGCGCCACGTCTTCCATCAGCGGGATGTCCGGGTAGCCGCCGGCGGCGTCATAATCGCGCCGCGAAACCAGCAGCGCCTGATCGCCATAGGGCAGGCCGAACACCGCCGTGCGCAGGTTGGCCCAGCCCGCCACAAACCGCGGCACCGCCCCATCCGCGTCGAACCGCAGCCGGAATGCCGCCGCCCCGCCCGTTTCCATCCGCGCGCGCACCACCTCGGCCCAGCCCTCGGGGAGTTGCGTGTCGGCGTGCAGCACCAGCAGCCACGCGCCACCCGCCACCACCACCCCGCGCCGTAACTGCGCCCCGCGCGAGGGCGGGCCGGTCACGATCACCGCGCCCGTCTCCTCTGCGATCTCGCGGGTGGCATCCCGCGATCCGCCATCGCTCACGATCACCTCGCGGATGAGCCCCGCCTGCACCCCTTCGAACAGCGCGGCAAAGCAGGCGGGCAGCTCGTGCCCGGCGTCAAGCGTGGGAATGATCACGGATAGTCCGGCGCGCATTACGCCCCCTTTCGTGTCCCGATCCTCGCCCTATATTACGGGTTCACGGGCAAGGGAACGGGCATGGCACGGCGCATTCTGGACATCACCGGCAGCGAGGCCGAAAGCTTTCTGCAGGGGCTCGTGACCAGCGATCTCGCCCGGCTCGACAGCGGGCTCGTCTATACCGCGCTGCTGACACCGCAGGGCAAGTATATCGCCGATTTCTTTCTGCTGCGCCACGACGGAGGCATATGGCTCGACGTGGACGAGAGCCTCGCGGCCACGCTGTTGCAGCGGCTCTCGCTCTACAAGCTGCGCGCCGATGTGCAAATCAGTGAGACGGACATCCGCGTGCGCCGCGGCACCGCCCCCGCGCCCGAGGGCGCGCTGGCCGATCCGCGGCACCCCGATCTCGGCTGGCGGCTCTACGGTGACGAGGCGGGCGATGACGGCACCGATTTCGACCGCATTCGCGTGGCTCATTGCATCCCCGAAACCGGGGTGGAACTCACCCCCGACACGTTCATCCTCGAAGCCGGTTTCGAGCGGCTGGGCGGCGTCGATTTCCGCAAGGGCTGCTATGTCGGTCAGGAAGTGACCGCCCGGATGAAGCACAAGACCGAGTTGAAGAAGGGCCTCGCCCTCGTCGCGGTCCATGGTGCGGCCCCGACCGGCACCGCCATCACAACCCCCGCGGGCAAACCCGTCGGCACCCTCTTCACCCAGTCGGGCGGTCGCGGAATCGCGTACCTGCGCCACGACAGGGCCTGCCCCGGCATGACCGCCGGCGAGGCGTGCGTCGATCCGCTCTGAGCGCGGGAACAGGCCCTGTGCAGATCGCCCGGCTTGCGCCATGCTCCTGCCAAGTCATACCGACAGCCGCGCCAAAACGGCCCAGAGACGTGTGACACCAGAGGCAGAGCAGGCAAGCCCCGATGGCGAATTACGGCGTCTGGATGCTCGAGGCATCCAACATAACCGTCAGCGGCGGGCAATCGCTGAGTGGCTTCGCGCAAGGGGCGGGCTCGAACCTGATGGGCGAGACCATCCGTCTCGAAACCAACGACTGGCTCGAGACGTACCTCCGCGACAGCGGCAGCGATACGCGATTCGACGACAACGACGATCAGCGCCTTGACGGGTCCCAGACCATCGACGGCACCGTCTATGGCGACGGCACGAAGGTCGAGGCCGAGTATCGCGTCACCCTGCGCGACCATGCCACCGGCGAGACATGGGACGTGCTGGGCTACAATGTCAGCAATTCCAGCCCCGCCTTCGGCACCATCGAGGGGCTGGCCTTTGTCGGGCCGCCGGGTTGCAACCGCTTTGCTGGCTGGGGTCGGTGACGCTCTCGGGCGCGGATCTGCGCCGCCGCCCGGAGTTTCGGCCGGTGCGCATCCGCGCCCACGCGTTCGGTCCGGGCCGCCCGGCGCGCGATCTGCTCGTGTCGCCGCAGCACCGCGTGCTGCTGCGCGACTGGCGGGCAGAACTCTATCACGGCGAGGCCAAGGTGCTGGCGGCGGTGGTCCACCTTGTCGATGGCGGGCGGGTGCTACGCGCGACCGCCGCGGATGGCATCCGCTACCTGCACATCATGTGCGACAGCCACCAGATCATCCGCGCCGAGGGGCTGGAGACCGAGACGTTCCTGCCGACGCAGGGCGCTCGCGGGCGTGCCGCGCGCGGCGGTGAACGAGTTGCTCGCCCTCTTCCCGGAGCTGGCCGCGCCGGATGCCGAACCGATTGCCGCGCGCCCGATCCTGCACGCATGGGAGGCGCGCGTAATGCGCCCGTGGCCCGAAGCGGCCTGAGCCCGGCACCCCTCAGGCGCGCTCGGCATACTCCATCGACTCGGTGTTGATGACGATGTCCTCGTCCTGCCCCACGAAGGGCGGCACCATCACCTTGACGCCATTGTCGAGCACCGCGGGCTTGAAGCTGTTGGCCGCGGTCTGGCCCTTGACCACCGGTTCGGTCTCAACCACGCGGCAGGTGACCTTCTGCGGCAGTGACGCGTTCAGTGCCTCGCTCTCGTGGAACTCCACCGTGATGGTCATGCCGTCCTGCAGGAACGGGCGGCGCTCGCCGAGGATCTCGGCGGGGAGCTGGATCTGCTCGTAGGTCTCGGTATCCATGAAGATCAGGTTCTCGCCCTCCTGGTAGAGGAACTGCTGATCCTTCTGTTCGAGGCGCACGCGCTCGACCTTGTCGGCGCTGCGGAACCGCTCGTTGAGCTTGGACCCGTTGCGCAGGTTGCGCATCTCGACCTGGGCAAACGCCCCGCCCTTGCCGGGCTTGACGTGGTCGACCTTGACCGCGGCCCAAAGGCCGCCGTTATGCTCCAGCACATTGCCGGGGCGAATCTCGTTTCCGTTGATCTTGGGCATGGGTCCGAACCGTGGCAAAAGGTTGATCTGGTGTCTTGCGTCCCTATATCTCGCGTAATGCACGGGGGCAAGACACCCATATTTCGTTTCAGGACAGCGCCAGCCATGCGCCTATTGCATACATGCTATGCATATATGCTCTATCCGAATCGATCAAAACGCGTCATAACCGCCGTCACGCCCGAAACGCAAGAGCAATAAGAACAGGACGAAGCATGAAGGATTTCGTTGACGGCACGGCTTTCAACGCCGAACAGGGCAACCGTGCGCGTAAACTCTTTGCGGCCGTGGTTCTGGCCGCGCTCGACGACGCCATCGCCGATGACAAGAAATACGGCAATGGCCCCGAGCAGATCGCCCGCTGGGCGCGCTCGCGCGACGGGCGCGAAGTGCTGTCCTGCGCGGGTGTCGATCCCAACGAGCGGGTGGTCGAGGGGCTGATGGAATTCGTCTCCAAGGGTGTGCGCACCTCGGTCGCGCTGTCGCGCGAGGAAAGCGAGCGCCGCCACGCCGCCGCGCAGGCCGAAGCCGCCTGAGCGCTACCGCGCAAGATCGCCGATCCGGCCCCGTCGCACGCGGCGGGGCCTTTGCTTTCCCGCAGGCGGGGATGGCCGCATGACGCACGCGATCATGATCCAGGGGGCCGGCTCGAATGTCGGCAAGTCGCTCTTGGTGGCGGGGCTGGCGCGCGCCTGCCTGCGACGCGGGATCAACGTCGCGCCGTTCAAGCCGCAGAACATGTCCAACAACGCCGCCGTGACCGGGGATGGCGGCGAGATCGGGCGCGCGCAGGCGCTCCAGGCCCGCGCGGCGGGATGCACCCCCCTGACCGACATGAACCCCGTGCTGCTCAAGCCCGAGGGCGCGCACGGCGCACAGGTTATCGTGCAGGGCCACCCGGTGGGGCGTCTCGGCGCGAGCGGCTACACACAGGAAAAACCGCGCCTGATGGGCGCCGTTCTCGACAGTTTCGCCCGCCTTGGGCGTGGCGCCGACCTGATCATCGTGGAGGGCGCGGGCAGCCCCGCCGAGATCAACCTGCGCGCCGGTGACATCGCCAATATGGGCTTTGCCCGCGCCGCCGACGTGCCGGTGATCCTAGTGGGCGATATCGACCGTGGCGGGGTGATCGCGCAGATCGTCGGCACGCAGGCGGTGCTCGATCCCGATGACGCCGCGATGATCCGGGGCTTCGCGGTCAACAAGTTCCGAGGTGAGATCGCGCTTTTCTCGGACGGCGAGCACGCCATCGCCGCGCGCACCGGCTGGCCCTCGCTCGGCGTGGTGCCGTGGTTCGAGCACGCCTGGCGCCTGCCACCCGAGGACGTGCAGGATCTCGCCTCATCGCGGGGCGGGGCCTGCCATATCGCCGTGCCTCAGCTTGGCCGCATCGCCAATTTCGACGATCTGACACCGCTTGCGGGAGAGCCGGGCGTCACGCTCGACATCGTCCCGCCGGGCCGCCCCCTGCCCGCCGATGCCGACCTGATCCTGCTCGCGGGCAGCAAATCCACCATCGCCGATCTGGAGGATTTCCGCGCCAATGGCTGGGATATCGACCTGGCCGCGCATGTCCGGCGCAGGGGCGGGGTGCTGGGCGTTTGCGGCGGCTACCAGATGCTGGGCCGCCGCATCGCCGATCCCGACGGGATCGAGGGCCCGCCCGGTGCGGTCGAGGGGCTGGGCCATCTCGATGTCGAAACAGTCCTGCAACCGCGCAAGCGTCTGGGCCTCACCGAGGCGCGGCACGAACCATCGGGCACGCCGGTGCGCGGCTACGAAATCCATCTGGGCGAAACCGCCGGTCCCGATTGCGAACGCGGCTGGCTGCGCGTGGGCGACCGGCGCGAGGGCGCGCAATCGCCCGACGGGCGGGTTCAGGGCACCTACCTGCACGGGCTTTTCGCCGAGGACGCGTTTCGCGCCGCTTACCTGGCAGAACTCGGCGCGGTATCGGATTTGCTGTATGACGATGCGGTCGATGCCACGCTCGACGCGCTCGCCCGGCATCTGGAGATGTATCTCGACGTGGATCGGCTGCTGTCGCTCGCCTCAGAGCCGGTGATCCCGCCCAAGGATCAGTCGAAATCCTGAGAATTGAGGGCGCGGTGTATCTCGCGGCGCACCAGCTTGCGCACGTTGCGGGTGATCCGCTCGCCCAGCGTGCCCATGAGCTCCTCGCGCACGATCTCGGCCACGAGATCGCGCAGCGCTGCCTCGTCGAGCACGGCCTCGTCATCGACGGCAAAGGCGTTTTCCTGATCCGGATGCGCCCCGGCGTCCTGGTCGCGCAGAGGGGCGCGGCGTTGGTCATCCGTGCCCCGCCCTCCACCGTGATCCGTCCCGGCCATGTCCGGGGCGTCCCCGTCCGCCTCGACGGTCGCATCCAGATCGCGCCAGTCCAGCGCCGGTGAGGATGCACCATCGGCAAAGGCGTCCTCGTCATCGCCGTCGGGTTCCCACGCGCTCGGCGCGGCAGATTCGTGCCGCGCGAACATCGCTGCGATCCCTTCGAGCGCGGGATCCTCTTCGGCATCCCCGGCATCGATTTCTGCATCGGAACCGGTCTGGTCCGCCGCGCCGGTGCCGCGCGCGCTCTTCGACCCTACGGGGCCAGGCGTATCGGGCCCGGCGTCGCCCTCCACGTCGGGCAATTCCGGTGACAGCGGCACGAGCGTCGCCTCGTCCTCCGTCTCGGGGGACGGTCCAGCGCCGGTTTCCGCGTCCCCGTGTTCGTCCCCTTGTTCTTCTCCGTGTTCTTTTCCGGCGATGTCAGCGGGACCGTCCCCTCCGCGGTCGGACCCGGGCACCGGCGCCGGGTCGATCTCGGGTGGATGCGCCTCGGTTACACCGACCGCCCCGACCGTCGCGCCTTCTGTCGGCACGCACTCATCCGCCGGAGCGGGGTCAGACTCATCCACCCTCTGCGACGGTGTCAAAACCAGCCGCTCGTCCTCGGGCTTTGTGCGCGATGTGCCGCCGTCTTTCTCCGACCCGTTCGACACGAGTCGGCGAATCGACGACAGAACGTCCTCGATATCCACATTTGCGACCGGGTCAGACATGCCTGTCACCACTTTTGCCTCGATTTCAGTTTACCCGCGTGGTTGTTTTCGCACAACCTGTTCGGAAAGTTTTCAGTTCTTTCCCAGCGCGCGCAGCACCCGGTCGAGCTTGCGGCCCCGCGGGCTCGACGGCACCGGCGCATCCTTCACCAGGTCATAATACGCCGCCGGATCGTAAGTCTGGACCGTAAGACCGAGGTCGCGCGCCGTCAGATCACCCAGCGACGCCAGCACCGAGTAGGCCGCGATCACCACATCGGCATTGGCCGAGATCAGGTTGGCCTCGGCATCGAGCAGGTCCTGCTCGGCATCGAGCACGTCGAGCGTGGTGCGCGCGCCCAGCTTGGCCTCCTCGCGGGTGCCCTCGAAGGCCACGCGCGCGGCGCGCACCGCCTCGCGGTTGGCCTCGCGCCCGGCGCGCGCGGCGCGCAGGTTGGCAAAGGCGTTGCCCACGTCCTGCTTCACCTGCAGTCCGGCGAGATGAAGCTGCGCCAGCCGCTGATCGCGTTGCGCCCGCGCCTGCCGCTCCAGCGAGGTCAGCCGTCCACCCTGATAGATCGGCCCACGCAACTCCAGCGCCACACTGCCCGAGCGCGAGAAATCCGAGCCGCTCAGGTCCTCGCCGTCGCTCAGCCGCCCGGTGAGGCTCAGCGTCGGCCGCCTTGCCGCCGCCGCGGCCCGCAGGTTGAGCCCCGCCGCCGTGACATTGCGCTGCGCCTCGAGGATGTCGGGGTGGCGCTGCATCGCCGCCGCCTTCGCCGCCGCCACATCGCCGCCGAGATGCGTCAGGTCACCGGGCGCGCGCAGATCGCCGGGTGCCCGCCCCACCGCCTCGCGAAACTCCTCGATGGCGCGCGCGAGATCGCCCTCCGCCACCGCCAGCCCGCTCTGCGCCAGTGCCACCGCCGCCTCGGCCTGCGCCACGTCCGTGCGCGTCACCTCGCCCACCTCGAACCGGTCGCGCGCGGCGCGCAGTTCCTCTTGCAGAAGCCGCAGGTTGTTGCGCCTCAACGAAACGAACTCGCGGTTGCGGATCACGTTCATATAGGCCTGCACCGCAGTCAGCAGCACCGCCTGCTCGACGCTGCGCAGGGTTTCACGGGTGGCCAGCACTGTCTCCTTCGCGGCCTCGGTCAGGAAATCGCTACGCCCGAAATCATAGAGCAGCAGGCTGCCGACAATACCGAGATTGCCGGTCGTATCGGTGGCGGTGCGCGTGATCCCCGCGCTGCGCACCCGCGAGAAATCGCGCCGGATATCCGCCGTCCAGTCGATGATCGGCCGCAGATTGGCCACCGCCTGTGCGACATCCTCATCGGCGGCGCGCAACAGCGCGCGGTTCTGCTCCAGCAGCCCGCTGTTGACATAGGCGTCGGCGAGCGCGTCGGCGAGCGTTTCGGCGCGGGCAGGCCCGGCCAGTACAGCCGCGCCCAGCACCACGCCGCAGGTCCAGAGCAATACCCGCCTCAGCGTCATGCCGGATGCCTCCCGCCGCGCCCTGTCACAGCGTGAACGCCGCGTGCCGCTCGAAGCCGGGCAGCACCGGCGCCCCCGCATTGAACGCAAAGCGCCAGTTCATGTGACCGTCGATCTTGTAGCCGATGCGTACCACGCCGAGGGCTCCCTCGACGAACATGCAGCCGATGCGCCCGCCTTCCTTGAGCTGATCGATGATCGCCCCGGGCAGATGTTCCACCGCGCCCTCGACGAGAATCGCATCATAGGGGCCGTGATCCGGCGCGCCCCCGGAGAGCGCGCCCTCGGTCATCACCACGTTGTCGGCACCCGCCTCGCCCAGCGCGCGCTGCGCCTCCTCGACCAGCGCGGCGTCGTCCTCGACGCCCACCACAGCCTCCGCGAGCCGCGCGATCACCGCCGCCGAATAGCCGTGGCCCGGCCCGATATCGAGCACCAGGTCGTCGCCCTCGATATCGAGCGCGTCGAGCATCTTGGCCAGCGTGCGCGGTGCCAGCACGGCGCGCCCGCCCCCGAGATCGAGATTCTCGCCCAGATAGGCGACCTCGCGCAGCCTCTCCGGCACGAAGGCCTCGCGCGGGACGCGCAGCATGGCATCGATGATCGGAAACTTGGTGACGTCGGAGGGGCGGACCTGCGTGTCCACCATCATGGTGCGGCGAGCGGCGAAATCGGTCATCGGCAGAACTCTCGTCTGGATAGGGCCATGTCTGAGGTTCTGACACATCTGCCGGGTGGCGGCAATCTCCCAGCACGCCCGCGGGCAAAACACCGCGCCGCCCCTTGCACTGCGCGAGCGGATCGGATAACCGACACTTCACCACACAGGCGAGTTGGCGGAGTGGTGACGCAGCGGATTGCAAATCCGTGTACACCGGTTCGATTCCGGTACTCGCCTCCATTTATATCTAAATCAGAGGGTTAGCGGCTGGACGGTCGGGTGTGACACAAAGTGGGACACACACCCTATGATGCTGTCATCTTACCTAAGCACCTCAAGACACGGCATTTACTACTTCCGCTAGCCAAGCCCCCGCGCCCAAGAGCGCCTGCCCCGGTAGCGTTTGCGCGGCTCGGGGAACTCCATCCGGATGCGCTGCGACGGGCGCCCCGTGATCCGCTGCATGTCGTCCGACAGCGACAGTTTCGGCGGGATCAAGAGGAACATGTGGACATGACCCCGCGCCAGCACGGCGCGCGTGATGCGCACGCCCGGTTCATCGCAGGTCCGGCGGATGATCTGGCGGAGGGGTACGGGCATCGGACGTCGCAACACCGTGCACCGGTATCCGGTGACCTGCACGACGCGGAGCCTGTGGGAAAATCGGGTGTGCGCGGACCGGCCGGGCGTCGGTGGTTTATCCCCGGCAGGGGAAGATCACCCACCATTCCTGCCGCATGCCGACCGCTTGTGAAAACCGCGATTTGCCGTGCCAAAGCCGCTTGACGCGGGCGCGGGCGGCGCTTAGAAGCGCGACACGCCCGGGCGACCGGGCAGGCAGCGGGCGGTTGTAGCTCAGTTGGTTAGAGTGCCGGCCTGTCACGCCGGAGGTCGCGGGTTCGAGCCCCGTCAACCGCGCCACGCTGCATGTTCCCCCCCGTGTCGAGCCGTCGCCACGCGCCGCCGCGCGAATCGTTGGTTAACGCGCTGGAATCGCCGGATTTTCCTGCTCTGTATCGCGTCGGCATTACGTCGGTATCGCGTCGGTGCCGAACCCGCCCCCGCGCCCGATCAACGCCGCGTGCGGTGGGGCAAGGGCGGGGTAACGGTGACGGGAAGGAGCGCCGGGCGACCCCGGCCTACGCATATACCCGATGCCTGCCTGGACAGAATCCTGGAGGTCGCCGCAGTGACCGCCGTTCGCGGGAGTCGAGCACCACATTCCGTTCCGCGAGGTACCGCTTTATTTGCAATCGGGTGAACCACAGCAGAACGGTCAGGAGCGTCAGGGTTGCGGCGGTCACGCTCACGTCGCGCAGGCCAATGCGCAAGCGGGGGAAATCGGAATTGACGATTTCGGGATTGACGGGGGCGCGGGGCTTGCCTAATCAGTCCGCCACGCGCGGTTGTAGCTCAGTTGGTTAGAGTGCCGGCCTGTCACGCCGGAGGTCGCGGGTTCGAGCCCCGTCAACCGCGCCATTCCCCCCTCAGAACGCGCCCATCTCCAGCCCCGCGGCCAGCGCCTGGCCAAGCTCGCGGCATTGGGCGAGATCGTCCTCGGGGATGGTTTTCTGCCCGAGGATCTGCTCGGGCGTCTGGGCATGGGTGCACACGATCATCGGCTCCTGCACCGGTTTGAGCCGCCAGCCCTGGGCGATGCGCGCCGCCTGCCGCACGGCATTGCTGCCGTCCGAGCCTGCGCAGATCATCAGCGCGTAAGGCCGCCCCTCGATGCGGCCCAGCACCTCGTAGTAGCAGCGGTCGAAGAATTCCTTCATCGCGCCCGAGAGGGCCGCCAGGTTTTCGGGTCCGCAGAAGATGTAGCCGTCGGCGCGCAGGAGGTCATCCGGCGTCGCGTCGTCTGCGGGCTTGAGCGTGGTTCGGCATTCCTCCTGCGCGGCGGCAAAGGCGGCCTCGGCCATCTTGCGGCTGCCGCCGGTGCGGGAGTGCCAGACGATCAGCAGTTCGGTCATGCCCGCGCCTCGTTGCGCAGCATGGCCTGCAGCGCCGCAAGCGTGGCCTCGGGGGTGGTGTCGGGAAAGAAATGCCCGCCGGGGATCGCCCTGGCGCGCATGTCGGTGCAGCGCGGGGCCCATGTGGCGGGCACGTCGTAGTGCTGTGCCATCGCGCCCTCTGCGCCGTAGAGGATATGCGCGGGGCAGGCGATGCGGGCATCCGCGTCGGCGCCGTCGTCGGCCATGTCATGGGCCAGCGTGGCGCGGTAATCGTTGCACATGCCGCGGATGGTATCGGGGTCGCGCCAGGCGGCACGGTACTGTGCCAGTTGATCCGCGTCGAAATCCGACAGGTGCGCCCCGCCCCAGCCCAGCAGGCAGGATGTGAAATAGGCGTCCGGGTCGGCGGCGATCATGCGGTCGGGGAACGGCTCTGGCTGGGCGAGGAAGAACCAGTGGTAATAGGCGCGGGCCACCTGCCAGCGCAATTCCGACAGCAGGGTATGGGTGGGGATGATGTCCATCAGCGTGACGGTCCGCACCCTGTGGGGCGCATCCAGCGCCAGCCGGTGCGCGACGCGCGCACCCCGGTCATGGCCCGCAAGGTCAAAGCTGGTGTGGCCGAGGCTGTCCATCAGGGCCAGTATCTCGCGCGCCATCGCGCGGAAGCTGTAGGCGGCGAGGTCCTGCGGCTTGGCCGAGGCCCCGTATCCGGGAAGGTCGGGGCAGATGACGGTATGGGTTTGCGCCAGCACAGGCGCGATCTGCGCCCACATCGCGCGGGTCTGCGGGAAGCCGTGCAGGAGCAGCAGCAGCGGGCCCTCGCCACCCATGCTGCAGGCGATGGGCCCGATGTGGTGATTGGAAAAACCGGGGATCATTTGGCGAGCGCATCGAGCACCCGCGCCCAGCTTCGGATGCCCTTGTGGAAGCTTGTCACGTTGTATTTCTCGTTGGGCGAGTGGATGGCGTCATCCTCCTGCGCGAAGCCGATGAGCATGGCGTCGAGCCCGAGGATGTCCTTGAAGAACCCCGCCACCGGGATCGAGCCGCCCATGCCGGTGAACACCGCTTCGCGGTCCCATTCGTCCGAGAGCGCCTGGCGGGCGGCCTCGAATTCGGGGCGGCCGGTGTTCATCACCGCCGCGGGCGATCCGTCGAGGTCCTGGTTCCAGGTGATCTTCGCGTCGGGCGAGAGGCGATCCTCCACATGCTTGCGGATGCGCGCGCGCAGCGCGTCGGGGTCCATGTCGCCGACAAGGCGGCAGGTGAGCTTGCAATGTGCCTCGCTCGGGATGACGGTCTTGGTGCCGGCCCCCTGATAGCCGCCCCAGAGGCCGTTGATCTCCAGCGTCGGGCGCGCCCATTGCTGCACCAGCGTGGAATAGCCCGCCTCGCCATGCGGCCGTGTCATGCCGACCGAGGAGAGGTATTCGTGCTCGTCGAAGCCGCAGTTTTCCCATTGCCGCAGCAAGTTGTCGGGCACCTCGTGCACACCCTCGTAGAAGCCCTCGACCGCGACGCGGCCAGTCTCGTCATGGAACGACGCGATGATGCGGGAAATCTCCCTGAGCGGGTTGAGCGCGGGGCCGCCGTAATGGCCCGAATGCAGGTCGATGGCGGGGCCCTCTATGGTGAACTCGTCCTTGAGCATGCCGCGGAGCTGCGAGGCGATGGACGGCACGCCGGGGGCCACCATCGAGGTATCGCAGATCAGCGCGAGGTCGGCGGAGAGCTCGTCGGCGTTGTCGCGCAGGAACGGGATCAGCGACGGCGAGCCCGATTCCTCCTCGCCCTCGAAGAAAAAAGTGATCCGGCAGGGCAGGCTGCCGTTCACATCCTTGTAAGCGCGGCACGCCTCGACGAAGGTCATGAGCTGCCCCTTGTCGTCCGAGGCGCCGCGCGCGCGGATCACTTTTCCGTGGGGCGTGTCCTGGATCTCGGGGGCGAAGGGATCGGTGTGCCACAGGTCGGGCGGGTCCACCGGCTGTACGTCGTAATGGCCGTAGAACAGCAGGTGCGGGCCGGTGGCCGCCTCGGGTCCGTCGATATGGCCCACCACCATCGGGCGGCCCGGCGTGGCGCGCTTTTGTGCCCGCGCCCCAAGGCTTTGCAGGTCGGCCACGAGCCAGTCGGCGGCGGCGTCGCAATCGGCGGCATGGGCCGGATCGGTCGAGATGGAGGGGATGCGCAGCAGCCCCGCGAGCCGGTCGAGCGCCGCGTCGAGGGAGCTGTCGATCTGCGCGAGCGTTGCGTCAAGGGTCATGGGTCCGGGCCTTTCGGGTTGCGTGACGATACCGTTGGCGGGAAACGTAACAGGCGCGGCGGTACTGTCCAGACGCTTGACCCAGGTCAAGGAACGGGGTCGCGGCGTTTTGTAGCCTGTTCCCATCCCGGTGAGGCGGTATACAAGCTGCGGGAAAATGACTAGATAACGGGCAGAGGGTCAAAGCACCCGCGGCTCTCGAAGGGAAGGATATGCCAGTGGATTACGCGGCAAGGCTGGATGAGGCGATCGGGCGTCTGCACGAGGAGGGGCGGTATCGCACCTTCATCGACATCGAGCGCGAAAACGGCAACTTTCCACATGCAACGTGGCGCAGGCCCGATGGCGAGGCGCAGCCGATCACGGTCTGGTGCGGCAACGATTACCTCGGCATGGGACAGCACCCGGTGGTGCTGACGGCGATGCACGAGGCCATCGACGCCACCGGCGCGGGATCGGGCGGCACGCGCAACATCTCCGGCACGACCGTCTATCACAAGCGGCTGGAGGCGGAACTGGCGGACCTGCACGGCAAGGAGGCGGCGCTGCTCTTTACCTCGGCCTATATCGCCAATGACGCGACGCTTTCGACCCTGCCCAAGCTGTTTCCCGGCCTGATTATCTATTCCGATGCGCTCAACCATGCGAGCATGATCGAGGGCGTGCGCCGCAATGGCGGGGCCAAGCGTATCTTTCGGCACAACGACGTGGCGCATCTGCGCGAGTTGCTGGCGGCCGACGACCCCGATGCGCCCAAGCTGATCGCGTTCGAGAGCGTCTATTCGATGGATGGCGATTTCGGCCCGATCGAGGCGATCTGCGACCTGGCCGACGAGTTCGGCGCGCTGACCTATATCGACGAGGTGCACGCGGTGGGCATGTACGGCCCGCGCGGCGGCGGCATCTGCGAACGTGACCGTCTGATGCACCGGCTGGACATCATCAACGGCACACTGGCCAAGGCCTATGGCGTGATGGGTGGCTATATCGCCGCAAGCGCGAAGATGTGCGACGCGGTACGCTCCTACGCGCCGGGCTTCATCTTCTCGACCTCGCTGGCCCCGGCGCTGGCGGCGGGGGCGCGGGCCTCGGTCGCGTTTCTCAAGACCGCCGAGGGCGCGAAGCTGCGCGAGAAGCATCAGACGCAAGCGACGATTCTCAAGACCCGGCTGAAGGCGCTGGGCCTGCCGATCATCGACCACGGCAGCCATATCGTGCCGGTGATCGTGGGCGACCCGGTGCATACCAAGGCGCTCAGCGACATGCTGCTCGAGGGGTATGGCATCTACGTGCAGCCGATCAATTTCCCCACCGTGCCGCGCGGCACCGAACGGCTGCGCTTTACCCCCTCGCCGGTGCACGGCCCGCGCGAGATGGATGCACTGGTGCGCGGAATGGATGCCCTGTGGAGCCAATGTGCGCTGAATCGCGCCGAAATGACCGGGTGAGCCGCCCGCGCGTGCAATGCTCCTTGCCTTGTGTTAAAGTGTGATAAAGAAAAGGCTGACGTCGAATCGTGAATTCGGCTTCGTAGGCAGGTACATGCGAGAGGCTCGTGGCGTATGATAGGTCGCCGTCGCACGCTTGAGACGACCATCGAAGAAGCCGATATTCGCGGTTTCGATGCGTATGACCTGCGCTTGGGTGATCTGATGCGCGGCGAGCGCGCCACCCTTGGAAAATCGCTTCTGGATGTCGAGCGCGAGTTGCGCATCCGCGCCAATTACGTGGCCGCGATCGAGAACGCCGATCCTTCCATTTTCGACACCCCCGGCTTCATCCCCGGCTATGTGCGCTCTTACGCGCGCTATCTCGGCATGGACCCGGACCGCGCCTTTGCCGCGTTCTGCGCGGAATCCGGATTTTCCATTGCGCACGGCATGTCCGAGCAGGCCTCGTCGCGTTACCGCCCCGAGCGGAAGTTGGCGCCCAGGGCCAGGCCCGCGGCGGGCGATGCGCTGGCGGGCAAGGGCACGCCCTTTGCCCCGGTGCGCGAGAGCGTGTTTTCGCGCATAGAGCCGGGGGCCATAGGCTCGGCGCTGGTGCTGGTGGCGCTCATCGGGGCCATCGGCTATGGCGGCTGGAGCGTGCTGCGGCAGGTGCAGCAGGTGCGCCTCGCGCCGGTGGAGAACACGCCGCTGGTGCTGGCCGATCTCGACCCGCTGGAGCAGGCGGGCAGCGCAGACACGGCGCGGGCCGGCTTTGTGGCTCCGCGCGAGGACCGGTTGAGCCGGCTCTACCGTCCCAAGGCGCTGGACGTGCCGGTGATGGTGGCGCGCGATGCGCCGATCTCGATGCTCGATCCGCGCGAGGTGGGTACGCTCAGCAGCCCCGCGCCGCCCGAGGCAGGCCGCACGGCGGACCGCGACAGCGCCATCGCGCGCGCGATCCTGGAAGCGCAGCAGGCATCCGACGAAACCCCGGCGGTGCCACAGGTGGTCGAGGGCGCGCGCGACAAGGTGCGGGTCGTCGCCGTCCGACCGGCATGGGTGCGGGTGCGCGCCGCCGATGGCAGCGTGATCTTCGAGGGGATCATGAACGCGGGCGACACCTACGAGGTGCCGGGCACCGAGGAGCCGCCGACCCTCCGGGTAGGCGAATCCGGCGCGGTCTATTTCGCGGTCAACGGGCAGCATTACGGCCCGGCAGGCCCGCGCGGCGCGGTGACCGCCGACCTGTCGCTGACGCCGGACGCGCTGACCGGGCGCTATGCGCTGGCCGATCCGGGCGCGGATGACGACCTGCAGAGCGTCGTCGCCGAACTGTCACAGGAACCGCAGCAATAGCCCCGGTTGTCCGGGGCGGCGCGACGGGCTATCTCTGGTGCAACAGCATCGGACCGCAGCGGGGCCTGCCATGACGCACAATCCCATCCGCCCGTGGCGCAATATCGAGCGCCGCCAATCCCGGCAGATCATGGTCGGGCCTGTCCCGGTGGGGGGCGGCGCGCCGATCACCGTTCAGACCATGACCAACACACCCACCACCGACGTGGCCGCCACCGTTCGCCAGGTGCAGGCCGCTGCCGAGGCGGGGGCCGACATCGTGCGCGTCTCGGTGCCTGACGAGCCGTCGTCGAAGGCGCTGCGCGAGATCGTGCGCGAAAGCCCCGT
Organism: Roseovarius ramblicola; assembly: GCF_042430665.1. NCBI lineage: Bacteria > Pseudomonadati > Pseudomonadota > Alphaproteobacteria > Rhodobacterales > Roseobacteraceae > Roseovarius > Roseovarius ramblicola. The sequence goes on from NZ_JBHMEC010000011.1 coordinate 78,526, forward strand.
GCCGATCGTGGCCGACATCCATTTCCACTACAAACGCGGCATCGAGGCGGCGGAGGCGGGCGCGGCCTGCCTGCGCATCAACCCCGGCAATATCGGCGACGCGCGGCGCGTGCGCGAGGTGATCGCGGCGGCGCGCGATCACGGCTGTTCGATGCGCATCGGGGTCAATGCCGGCAGCCTCGAAAAGCACCTGCTCGACAAGTATGGCGAGCCCTGCCCCGACGCGATGGTGGAGTCGGGGCTCGACCATATCCGCATCCTTCAGGACAATGATTTTCACGAGTTCAAGATCAGCGTGAAGGCGTCGGACGTGTTCATGGCCACGGCGGCCTACATGCAATTGGCCGACGCAACCGACGCGCCGCTGCATCTCGGGATCACCGAGGCGGGCGGGCTGCATTCGGGCACGATCAAGAGCGCCATCGGCCTTGGCAACCTGCTCTGGGCGGGGGTCGGCGACACGGTCCGCGTGAGCCTCTCGGCCGACCCGGTCGAGGAGGTGCGCGTCGGCTACGAGATTCTCAAGTCGCTGGGGCTGCGGCATCGCGGCGTCAACATCATCTCCTGCCCGAGTTGCGCGCGTCAGGGCTTTGACGTGATCGCCACGGTGGCGGAACTGGAAGACCGGCTGGCGCATATCAAGACGCCGATGAGCCTCAGCATCATCGGCTGCGTGGTCAACGGCCCCGGCGAGGCACTGATGACCGATGTCGGGTTTACCGGAGGGGGCGCGGGGCACGGCATGGTGTATCTCGCGGGCAAGGCGAGCCACAAGATGTCAAACCTCGCGATGATCGACCACATCGTTGAAGAGGTCGAAAAACGCGCCGCCGAGATCGAGGCCGGCGCGGCGCAGGCGGCGGAGTAAAGTGCAGACCTGGACGTATGGTCATGCGACGGCCGCGCTGGCACCGGTCGTTCCGTTGCCCCGGTTCCAGCATGCGAACGGCCGCCGAAATCCCGTCATGCCACGAGACGCGCGCCGCGGGCTCTCTGCCACCGCTTACGTCGTTCTGTCCGCTTCGGCGTCCCCGCCGGCGGCCTCTGTGCTCTCGGTTTCCGGGTCGTAGCCTGTCTCACCCTCTTCGAGCAGGGTGACGTGGGTGCTGTCGGTCTCGGGGTCGTAGGCGAGGCCGTAATTGCTGTGCCCGTCCTCGCGCACGCGATGCCATTCGTGCCACGCCGCGTAGGCAAAGATGGCGACGAACGGGGTGAGGATCAGCAAGGCGAGCGCGCTGGTGGGCATGATCAGCTTTCCTGGCGGTCGTGTTCGGGGCGGGCCACGCTCATGCGTTGGCTTCGCGGATCTTCTCGGCGGCGGCCTTGTCGTAGGTCACGCCGTTCTGTTCGAGAAGCTGGTCAAGCTCGCCCGAGAGCGTCATCTCGGTGATGATGTCGCAGCCGCCGACGAACTCGCCCTTGACGTAGAGCTGCGGGATGGTGGGCCATTCGGAGTAATCCTTGATCCCCTGGCGGATTTCCTCATCGGCGAGCACGTTCACGTCGGCGAAATCGACACCCATGAAGTTGAGCACCCCGGCCACGCGGCTGGAGAAGCCGCATTGCGGCATGTCCCTCGTGCCCTTCATGAACAGCACCACATCGGAGGTGCTCACGGTTTGCTGGATGCGGGTCGTGACATCGGTCATTTCTTGCGGTCCTTGGGTATGAAGAGTTTCGCGTAGGTTTGCGGGTCGCGGGAGATGCGGTAGCTCATCGACTGGCCGCCGCTGACGCCCGAGGAATAGTGCGATTCGACGATGCTGTCGCCGGGGCCCGGCTCGGTGCCGCGCCCGGTCTCGCGCGGCGTGCCGCGCTCGTGGTGCAGAACCTGGGCGGCGCGCAGCACGGCGAGCAACAGGACGAGGCCCGACAGCACCGTGATGATCGCCGCGCCCGACATCAGCCGGGGGCCTTGGTGGTCAGCGCGAGCGCATGGATCGCGCCGTCCGGCCCGTCCATCTTGCCCTTGAGCGCGGCGTAGACGAGGCGCTGCTGCTGCACGCGGTTGAGGCCGCGAAAGCGCTCGTCCACGACCTCTGCCGCGAAATGCACGCCGTCGTCGCCCTCGACGGTTATGCGGGCGTCGGGCAGGGCCTCGCGGATGAGCGCCTCGAGATCGGAAGCGAGAAGGGCCATCGGCTTGTCTCCCTTATGTCCTCTGGGGCAGATGTAGACCGCACGGGGGCCGCGTGCAAGGGACGCTCAGATTTCCTCGCCCTTCTTGAGCAACTCGTCGATCAGGGCGCGCTGCAACGCGCCGCTGTCGCCACCGCCAAAGAGCAGCCCGCCCGAGGAATAGAGCGTGCCGAAGCTCTGCACCAGGTTGACCACCTGGCCGATGCCGGAGATGAGCTGATCCTTTTGCAGGGCTGCGAGCGGGTGGATATAGGCCGACCACAGCACGTCCCTGGCGATGGCGTAGCGGGCGTCGAGCGCGCTGTCGAAATTCGCCTGCATCATGCGCGTCATCTGCTCGGGCGTGACCTCGGCGCTGCGCGCGACCGGGGCGATGGCGCGCATCCGGTCGGCGCGCGCGTCGGTGACGACAAGCACCTGCACGCCGTCGATGGTGAATTGCCAGACCTTGCCGTTGCCCTGCGCCTCCGGGTCAAGCGCGCGGATGACGGCGTCGAGCCGCTCCAGGGTCATGGCGGGTTCGGGTTCGGGGGCCTCGGTTGCGGGGATCTCGTCCGCGGAAAGCGTATAAAGCGTATCCGGCACGGGGGCCTCCTGCGCGGCGAGGGCGACCGGCAGGACGAACAGGGCAGCGAGAAGTGTCAGGCGGGGCATGGCGTGTCCTTTGTCCGGGCTGTGCTCAGCCTGCCACAGCGCCCGCGCCCGCGTCACGCGGCTCGCCCAAACGTGAAGAGGAGAGGCACACCATTCGACCTGCCCGGTGCGTTTCCCGGAACGTATCGCGAACAGTCATTCGCATTCGCGCGATCCGCTCTGCCCTGTTGCTCCCGCTTTTCCGAAACGCTCAAAACCGGCACCCGCCTTCGCGCGACGCACCCTCTCCGAAACGACGGGGCGGGATCGGGGCGGGTCCGGCCGCACTCCCTGACATATGCACGCCCGCAGCCGACCCCCGCCCCTTCGGATGCAGCAGTCCGGGCCACGTCCGGCCTCAGCCGACAGGATCACCCAAGCGACAAGCGCGGCGCATGAATACGAGTGAACGCGACACGCTGTAGCGTGGTGGGTGATGAGAGACTCGAACTCCCGACATCTTCGGTGTAAACGAAGCGCTCTACCAACTGAGCTAATCACCCTGTCCGCGCCTGATAGCCAAGCGTCCGACCGCGCGCAAGGGCCTCTGCGCAGCCCGGCCTCAGGGCGCGCCGGGGCGGTCCTCCCTGGCGCCTTCGCCGCGCCGCAGCTCGCGCATGCGCGCCTCGGGATAGGGCCGCAAAAGCCGCTGCGCCGCTTCCGCGCTGCCCGTTAGCCAGGTTTCGTGGGCGTCCGGGTCGAGGATCACCGGCATCCGGGCGGGATGGACGCGCGCCACCAGCGGGTTGGGCCGGGTGGTGATGATCGCGTATTGCTCCAGATCGATCGCCTCGCCGCGCATCTCGCCGCGCCAGCGCCGCCAGATCGCGGCCATCGCGAAGGGCGCGCGCGCCTCGCGCGTCTCCGCCGTCAGCCCGAACCAGTGATAGACCGCCGGTGCGCGCCCCTTCGGCTCGCAAAAGGCCGAGGCAGGGGCAAGGCAGCGCCGTGTCTCGAAACTGTCGCGCCAGAACGGCGACGCCGCGAGCCGGTCATCGCGGGCATTGGTCACGGCCTTGGGCAGGATCGGCCGTCCGGTCCGCTTCGAGACCTGCGGCAGGGCGAATCCCCACTGCATCGCCAGCATCTCGCGCGCGCCCTCCGGCGTCAGCCGCACCACCGGCGCGTCGTGGCGCGGAAAGATCGCCGGCTGCGGCGCGGCATTGCCCAGCCGGTCCCGCGCGGGCGGGACGGCGAACAGCCGCCGCATCTCCTCCTGCGCGGTGACATTGGCATAGAGATTGCACATCCCGTCCTGCCCCGCTCAGCTCGTCCGGCGCGCGCGCCGCGCATCGGACACGAAAGGGGAAATGGTGGGTGATAAGAGATTCGAACTCCTGACATCTTCGATGTGAACGAAGCGCTCTACCACTGAGCTAATCACCCGCCGAGGCGCTGTTTAGCGCCCCTCCGCCGGGTCTGCAACACCCTCTTTCGCAGCTTTGTCATCCGCCGTGTCGCCGCCTGCGTCGCGCGGCGCGTTCTGCCGGATGCGGGCGACGATGACACGGCCGTTGGCCATCTGCTTGGTGCGGTTGATCTTGACCTTGCCCATCGGCGCGAGGTTAAGCTCGCGCCCCTCGGCGAGCGCCTCGCCGATGACGGCCAGCGCCGCCTCGAGCGCCGGCTTGGCGTATTTCTTCTTCACCTCCGAACGCGCCACCACCTGCGCCAGCAATTCCTGCCGCTTGAGGTCGGGTTGCGTCGGCTCGGGCGTGCTCTGCTCCACCACCACGGGCCGCGGCGCGGGCGCTGCGGGCCTCGCCGGGGTGGCCGCGCGCTTGCGCGGTGCGGGGGCCGCGTCGGACGCGCTGCCGCGCGAACTTGCTTTGCTTGCCATGAAATGCCTCGATCCTTGTGGTCAGGTCAGCGTGCCTGCATGCAACAGCGTAACGCTCAAACGACGACATTTCCACCGGACAGTTGACGCCGCCTCCGGCACCGCCCTACCTTGGGTGGGTTCGCAATACCATATCGGGGGAAAAGCATTGAAAAATCTTGTCTGCGCCATCGCCTGCGCCACCACATTCGCGGCATCGCCCGTGCTCGCCGGGGCGCTCAGCGATCCGGTGGTCGAGCCGGAGGTCATCGTCACCGAGACCACCGAGACATCACAGGATGTCAGCCAGCTCATCATTCCGCTGATGCTGATAATGATCATCGTCGGGATGGGCGTCTGACGGGCGACCGATGGTTTCGCGCGCGGGCGGCGGCCACCGACGCCCGCGCGGTTTTTCCGGTCAGAACCAGGGCCACCCGGAAGCGGGGCTGTTTCGCCGTGGGTGTCACACGCAAATGGCGTTGGCCCCTGCCCGTCAAATTCTCACCGCAAATGACGGTTTTGTGATATCATGGTGACCTGTCGTTGTGACACACGGGGAATATCATGAGAAAAATAATTTGTGGAACAGTGCTTTGCACCTCGATCACGCTGGCGGGGATGGCCCATGCGGCCGAAACCGCGCGGATGAGTGCCAACACGATCCGTCAGGCAACGGTCTCGACCCAGAGCAGCGGACCGGCCAGCGCCAGACCCGAAATCGTGGTCTGGATCCTGCTCGCCATCTTTTTCATCGCCGCGCTCGCCATGACCGGCGGCAGCAGCGGGGCCATGATGAGCCACTACTACGTTGCCAGCGACGAGGCGCTCAAGACCGATATCAAGCGCGTCGGCACGTCTGAACAGGGCTTCGGCATCTACGAATTCCGCTACAAGGGCCAGCCGCAGCGTCTTCGCGGTGCGATGGCGCAGGATGTGATGCGCCTGCGCCCCGAGGCGGTGCGTCGTCATGAGAACGGCTACCTGATGGTCGATTACGGCCAGATCGACGTGCGCCCGGCGCTGATCGACTGAGACGAAAACGGCGCGGGGGAATGCCCCGCGCCGCGCATGTCGTCTGCGGTGGCGCTCAGTGCGCCACGGTGCCGCGCGCCTCGTCATCGCCCGATTTGAGCGCCGCCTCGGCGGCGGCGGCCTCGTGCGCCTCCTGATCCCAGTCCACCGGCTCGGGCTGCCGCACCAGCGCCAACCGCAGCACGTCGCGGACGTGATCGACGGGGATGATGTCCAGCCCCTGCTTCACGTTATCGGGGATCTCGGTGAGGTCCTTCTCGTTTTCGCGCGGGATCAGCACCGTCTTGATACCGCCCCGCAGCGCCGCGAGCAGTTTCTCCTTCAGCCCGCCGATGGGCAGCGCATTGCCGCGCAGCGTGACCTCGCCGGTCATGGCGATATCCTTGCGCACCGGGATGCCGGTCAGCACCGACACAATCGACGTCACCATCGCCAGCCCCGCCGAGGGCCCGTCCTTGGGCGTGGCCCCTTCGGGGACGTGGACGTGGATGTCCCACTTCTCGAAGCGCGGCGGCTTGACTCCGATCGTCGGCGAGATCGAGCGGACATAGCTTGACGCGGCGTCGATGGATTCCTTCATCACGTCGCCCAGCGTGCCGGTGGTCTTCATCCGGCCCTTGCCCGGCAGGCGCAGCGCCTCGATGTTCAGGAGCTCGCCCCCCACACTCGTGTAGGCGAGCCCGGTGACCACGCCCACCTGATCGCTCTCTTCTGCGAGGCCGAACTTGAACTTCCGAACGCCGAGGAAATCGCTCAGATTGTCGGGCGTCACCTCCACCGTCTCGGCCTCTTTCTTGATGATCTTCGTCACCGCCTTGCGCGCGATCTTGGCGATCTCGCGCTCCAGGTTCCGCACGCCGGCCTCGCGGGTGTAATACCGGATGATGTCGGTCAGCGCCGCGTCTGTCAGCGTGAACTCGCCCTTTTTCAGGCCGTTGTTCTTCACCTGCTTGTCCAGCAGGTGCTGCCTGGCGATCTCGCGCTTTTCATCCTCGGTATAGCCTGCCAGCGGGATGATCTCCATCCGGTCGAGCAGCGGCGAGGGCATGGTGTAGCTGTTCGCCGTGGTCAGGAACATCACGTTGCTGAGGTCATACTCCACCTCCAGATAGTGATCGACGAAGGTCGAGTTCTGTTCCGGGTCGAGCACCTCGAGCATCGCACTTGCCGGATCGCCCCGGAAATCCTGCCCCATCTTGTCGATCTCGTCGAGCAGGATAAGCGGATTGGTGGTCTTGGCCTTTTTCAGCGCCTGAATGATCTTGCCCGGCATCGAGCCGATATAGGTCCGGCGGTGGCCCCGGATTTCGGATTCGTCGCGCACACCGCCCAGTGAGATGCGGATGAACTCGCGCCCGGTCGCCCGTGCCACGGATTTGCCCAGCGAGGTCTTGCCCACACCCGGCGGGCCGACCAGGCACATGATCGGCCCCTTCAGCTTCTTCGAGCGCTGCTGCACGGCTAGGTATTCGACGATCCGCTCCTTGACCTTCTCCAGCCCGTAGTGATCGGCGTCGAGCACATTCTCCGCGCGGCTCAGGTCCTTCTTGACGCGGCTCTTGGTGCCCCACGGGATCGACAGCATCCAGTCGAGGTAATTGCGCACCACCGTGGCCTCGGCGCTCATCGGACTCATGTTCTTGAGCTTCTTGAGCTCGGCCTCGGCCTTGTCGCGGGCCTCCTTGCTGAGCTTGGTCTCGGCGATGCGGTGTTCCAGTTCGGCGATCTCGCCCTCGCCGTCCTCGCCGTCTCCCAGTTCCTTCTGAATGGCCTTCATCTGCTCATTCAGGTAGTACTCGCGCTGCGTGCGCTCCATCTGGCTCTTGACGCGGGTCTTGATCTTTTTCTCGACCTGCAACACGCTCATCTCGCCCTGCATCAGGCCATAGACCTTCTCCAGCCGCTCGCTCACGCTCAGCGTCTCCAGAAGCTCCTGCTTGCGCTCCACGTCGAGGCCCAGATGCCCGGAGACGAGATCGGCCAGCCGCGCACCGTCCTCGGCATCGCTGACGGCGGCCAGCGCCTCGTCGGGGATGTTCTTGCGCACCTTGGCATAGCGCGCGAATTCCTCGGCCACCGTGTGCAGCAATGCCTGCGTGGTGGTCGGATCGCCCGGCATCTCGTCCAGCGGCTCGGCGCGGGCGGCAAAGAAGTCCTCGTTGTCGAGGTATTCGAGGATGCGCACCCGGTGCACCCCCTCCACCAGCACCTTCACGGTGCCATCGGGCAGCTTCAGCAGTTGCAGCACGTTGGCCAGCACGCCGACACGGTAGATTCCATCCTCGGCGGGGTCATCATCGGCGGGGTCGATCTGGCTCGACAGCAGGATCTGCTTGTCGTCGGCCATGACCTCCTCCAGCGCGCGCACCGATTTGTCGCGCCCCACGAAGAGCGGCACGATCATGTGCGGGAACACCACGATGTCCCGCAGCGGCAGCACCGGATAAGAGGCGTTGAGTTGGTCAGTCATGCTCGGCTTCCTGTTCTTGGCAAGAGGGCCGGCCCCGGCTCGGCGGCAGCGCGGACCCTCTCCGTTGCGTTACCCCCTCATTTGGGGCGCGGCACACCGGGTTTCAACGAATTGGCGCGCAGAATGCCCTGACAGCCCTCGCCACACAAGGGCGCATCCGGCCGCGCGGGCCGAATTGCCGCGGTCGGGGCCGCGGAACCGCCTTGCTGAAATGGCCGCCCCTCACCGCGCGATCACCCAGGTATGGATTGAGAACACGCAGGCGCGCGTCTCGGGCAGGCGCAGCACGCTTTGCCGTTCGGAGCGCAGATAGGGCAGGTCCGCCGTCTCGCCCGGCTGCACGCGCGAGCGCGGCTGGTGCAGCGCCGGATCGGCATAGTTGAGCGCGTTGAACCGCCACAAAGGGCGCCCCGGCTGCACCCCGTCAAAGAGCCGCTGCACGCGCCGCGCGATCCCTTCGTCATACTCCGGCACCGGCACATGGATCGCGGTCAGCGGGCGGCTGATTTTTTCCGCCAGCCGCCAGCTTGCCGGAAAGCACAGCACGGCGGCGGTGAGAACGTGCTCCTCGCCGCGCCGTTCCATCAGGCACAGGTCCTCCTGCACCAGGTGGCCCAGCGTGCCCATCGGGTCGGCGCGGTCGATGGCCACCGTCACGCCGTCGGGCCGCCGCACCTCTTTTGCGCCGATGGCATAGCCGTCGCCGTGCGCGGTCAGCCAGTCCAGAACGAACTGCAAAAGCTCGTCCATCGCCGGACCGGCCCCCCCGGTGACGGCGATCACATCGTCGCGCCGCTCCGACAGCAGCCGCGCCCGCTCCGCCATCTGCGCGGCGAACGCCTCGTCCACCCGCAGCCATGCCGCCGGGTCGAGCGGCACGATGCCGGGCAGCTTGCGGCGCTCGGCCATGTCGGTGGGCAGGCTCCGTTGCAGGATCGCGGTCATCTGTCCTCCCTCGTGTAGGTCGTTACCATGCGATAGTCCTTGCGCGGCCCGCGCACCGCCCATGTGACGGTGAATTCGGGCCAGCGGCTGAAATCATAGGTGCCGTCATACTGGTCGGGCTCGCACCAGTGGCGCGTCTCGCCGCCCTCGGGCGGCACGTCGTGAAAGAACCGTCCATCCGCGAAATACACGCGCGGTCCCTCCTCCCAGCGATAGCGCCGCTCCACCCGGATCGGGGCGGCCCCCGTCAGGCGCATCTCGCCGGTTTCGACATAGTCGAGCCCGGTTCCGTCCCGCGTCCAGATGGCATGGCCCGTCACCTCGGCCTCCTGCCCGGCGGCATGGGCGATCCGGCGCGCGAACGCCCAGACCCCCTCGAAATCCTGCAATCGCCGTGCCACCGTCGCACTCCGCCTTGCCGCGCCCTGCCCCGCGCTCTACAAGCGCGCCGAGACCGATACCACCCCTTCCGATCGAGGACGACAAGATGATCCCGCGATATTCCCGCCCCGAGATGACCGCCATCTGGGAGCCCGCCACCAAGTTCCGCATCTGGTACGAGATCGAGGCCCATGCCTGCGACGCGATGGCCGATCTCGGCGTGATCCCGCGCGAGAATGCCGAGGCCGTCTGGACCGCGAAAGACGTCGAGTTCGACGTCGCCCGCATCGACGAGATCGAGGCCGAGACGCGCCACGACGTGATCGCCTTTCTCACCCATCTGGCAGAGCATGTGGGCAGCGACGAGGCCCGCTTCGTGCATCAGGGCATGACATCCTCGGACGTGCTCGACACCTGCTTCAACATCCAGCTCACCCGCGCCGCCGATATCCTGATCGCCGACATGGAGGCGCTGCTCGCCGCCCTCAAACGCCGCGCCTATGAGCACAAAGACACGATCCGCATCGGGCGCAGCCACGGCATCCATGCCGAGCCCACCACCATGGGCCTCACCTTCGCGCGATTCTACGCCGAGATGGACCGCAACCTCGCCCGCCTGCGCACCGCGCGCGCCGAGATCGCCACCGGCGCGATTTCCGGCGCGGTCGGCACCTTTGCCAATATCGACCCGGCGGTGGAGGAGCATGTCTGCGCGCAGCTTGGCCTCAGCCCCGAGCCGATCAGCACGCAGGTCATCCCCCGCGACCGACACGCGGCATTCTTCGCCGCGCTCGGCGTCGTCGCCTCGTCGGTCGAGAACGTGGCCGTGGAAATCCGCCACATGCAGCGCACCGAGGTGCTGGAGGCCGCCGAATTCTTCTCGATGGGGCAGAAGGGCTCGTCGGCCATGCCGCACAAGAAGAACCCGGTGCTGACCGAGAACCTCACCGGGCTGGCGCGCATGGTGCGCTCGATGGTGATCCCGGCGATGGAGAACGTGGCGCTCTGGCACGAGCGCGACATCTCGCATTCCTCCGCCGAGCGGATGATCGGGCCGGATGCCACCGTCACCCTCGATTTCGCCCTCGCCCGCCTCACCGGCGTGATCGACAAGCTGATCGTCTACCCCGAGAACATGATGCGCAACATGGACCGCTTCCCCGGTCTAGTGATGAGCCAGCGCGTCCTCCTGGCGCTCACGCAGGCGGGGGTCAGCCGCGAGGACGCCTACCGCCTGGTGCAGCGCAACGCGCTCAAGGTCTGGGAGACGGGGGCCGATTTCAAGACCGAACTGCTGAACGACGCGGAGGTGACGGCAGCACTCGGCCCGGCGCAGATCGAGGAGAAATTCGACCTAGGCTACCACACCAAGCATGTGGACACGATTTTCGGCCGGGTTTTCGGCGACGCCGCTTGCTGAACCCTGCGCCGCCCGCCCCGCTCAGCCTGCTGGGTTGAGGTCGCAAACGATCGCCGTCGCAGGCGTGTCGCCACGGTTGTAGAACCAGTGGTCGGTCTCGGCATCTTCGCGGATACCGTCGTTGCGGTCCGCGCTGTAGGTGACTTCGCCCTCGGGGCTGCCCTCGACCCATTCGCCAGAGATCACCTTCACCAGACCGGGGCGGTTCGCGTGGTCGTGCTGCGCGATCTGCCCACCCGGCTCGATGGTGATTGCGCGAAGCTGCATCATATAGCCCTCCAGCCCGACCTGCCGTTCGATCATCCCCGCCTCGATCTTGCCAAGCGCCTCGACCGACAGGCCCTTGTGCTCGGTCGGGCCCTTGGCGGCCGCCAGTGCCATTCCGGCGGCGATGCCGAGGCCGCCCGCCAACGCAACCAGACCGTGTTGTGCGCTCTTGCAGTTCATCTCTGGACCCTCCGAGTTTTGAAATTCCGTCGATTCAGCGTAGAATCGGGGCAATGCCGCGACAAATGAAACGAATTCGCCAAAGGATGAGGGGAATTCACCCAAGATGAAACGCAAGCTGCCACCCTTTCCGGCCCTGCGCGCGTTCGAGGCAGCCGCGCGTCTCGGGTCATTCCAGGAAGCCGGGGCAGAGCTTTGCGTCACCGCCTCTGCCATCAGCCACCAGGTCCGCACGCTAGAGACCTTTCTGGAGCGGCGTCTGTTCGAGCGCGGCACACGCCAGATCACGCCAACCGAGGAAGGCCGGCTTTACCTCGCCCGCGTCGGACCGCTCCTGGATGAGCTCGATGCCTCCACGCGCCTGATCGCGGGAGAAGCCTGTGCCGGCCCGCTGCGGGTGAAGGCGACCGAAGGATTCACCAAGCGCTGGCTCATCCCCCGGCTGTCCGACTTTCTGGCCCGGTATCCCGAAATCGAAGTGAGGATCGAGACCGGCGTGCCGCCCACCGATTTCCACGACGGCCAGCGAGACGTGGTGATCCACTGGGGCGACGATCCGATGCCAGGGGTTGAAGTACAGCCCTTCATGAGTTCCTCCCGCACCCCGATGTGCTCGCCGCGCTACCTCGCGCGGAACCCGGACCTCACCGACCCCAAGGCGCTTCTCGGCAAGACGCTGATCCGCGATCAGGTCGGAGATGGGTGGGAGGAATGGTTCTCGCTCATTGGTGCCGGGGACGTGTGCCCCGCTGGGGGACCGGAATTTGCGCATTGCGAACTCGGCATGACAGCCGCCGAAAGCGATCTGGGCGTGACGCTTGGCTATATCGCGATGATCGGCGAAACCCTTGAGCGCGGCACGCTCGTGACCCCATTCGGAATCGAGTCGCCCACCCGCACCATCTATTCCGTGGCTTACCCGCCCGAACGTGCGAAAGACGCGCGCATCGTAGCCTTTCGCGACTGGCTGTTCGAGCGCATGCTCCACAACACCCTGCCAGAGTCACAGGATTTGCGCGCCGCGCAATAGCCCAGCACCCTCACACAGGCACGCATTGATAAAAATGCGGCTTCGACCGCCGCACCCGATACGAGAACGCTCAAGTCGAACGGCTTTCGAGGGAATGATGGTAATATCAGTTTCTGATGTAGAGTATGTTGCTCAGAAGCGGGCCCCGGTTCTGAGCCCCCGAACATGCGAAATCAGGCAGTTGGAGCGCGTCGCGTGACTGCGAATGAACGCGGGCACGTTCCAAAGGGAGACATTTTCATGAAATTGACAGCCGGACTTGCCGCCCTCACCCTCGTGGCCATACCCTCCCTCGCCGCGGCGGGATGAAGCTATGGCAAGCAGAAACAGGAGATGTCATGCAACGAGAACTCCGTCTATGACAACGCCTTGCAAAGCTGACACGACATGGGTTGACGCCACACGGGGCGGGATCACCCCCGCCCCCGGCGTCATCTTGCCAGAAATACTCGGGCTCCAACGCCGCCCGCTCAGCCCGGCATGCGTTCCTCGACGATGCCCGCCCACCAGCTACAGCCGGCGGGAATGGCCTCGTCGTTGAAATTGTACTCGGGGTTGTGGACCATCGCCGTGTCGCCGTTGCCGACAAGGATATAGGCCCCGGGCCGTTCCTCGAGCATGAAGGCGAAATCCTCGCCGCCCATGACCAGCGGGGCCTCGCCGCAATCGCCGGCGATCCTGCGCGCCACATCCGCCGCGAAATCGGTCTGGTCCTCGTGGTTGACCATCACCGGGTAGCCGCGGTGATAGGTCACCTCGGCCTTGCCGCCGAAGCCCGCCGCGACGTGTTCGCACAATTCGCGGATGCGGCGCTCGGCCAGGTCGCGCATTCCGGTGCTCATGGTGCGCACCGTGCCCTTGAGATGAACCGAGGCGGGGATCACGTTGAAGGCGTTGGACGAGGTCTGGAACGAGGTGACCGACACCACCACCTGATCGACCGGGTCGGCGTTGCGGCTGGCGATGGTCTGCAGCATCGTTACCAGGTGCGCGGTCATCACCGTGGGATCCACCGTCTCGTGCGGCTTGGCGGCGTGGCCGCCGCGGCCCGTCACGTCGATGTCGAACTGGTCGGTGGCGGCAAAGAAACTGCCGGGGCGGATGGCAAAGCTGCCCACCGGCTTGCCCGGCCAGTTGTGCATCCCGTAGACCTCCTGGATGCCGAACCGCTCCATCAGCCCGTCATCGCACATCTCCTTGCCGCCGCCGCCGCCCTCTTCGGCGGGCTGGAAGATGACCACGGCGGTGCCGTCGAAATTGCGCGTCTCGGCGAGGTAGCGCGCCGCGCCAAGCAGCATCGCGGTGTGGCCGTCATGACCGCAGGCGTGCATCGCGCCGGGGGTTTTCGAGGCATACTCCACCCCGGTCGCCTCGTGGATGGGCAGCGCATCCATGTCGGCGCGCAGGCCGATCACCTTGCCCGATCCGGTGGACCGCCCGCGAATCACGCCGACCACGCCGGTGCGGCCGATGCCGGTCACCACCTCGTCGCAGCCGAATTCCTTCAGCTTGTCGGCCACCAGCGCGCTGGTGCGGTGGGTCTCGTAGAGAATCTCGGGGTTCTGGTGGATGTCTCGTCGCCATGCGGTGATCTCGTCGTGCAACTCGGCAAAGCGGTTCCTGATGGGCATAAGCCTCTCCTGTTCGCATATTCGGAAATGCGCGGAGGGTGGACCAAAGCGCGGGCGGCGGCAAGGGGCCGCGACCTCACCCCGCCGCGAGCCGGTCCACGAGGCTGCGCATGAAGCCGTGGCCGGCCTCGAACTGCGCGCGGCTAATGAACTCGTCGGGCTGATGCGCCTGCGCGATGTCGCCGGGCCCGCAAATCGCCGCCGAATAGCCGGCCTGCTGGAACTGCCCCGCTTCGGTGCCATAGCTGACGACATGGGCCGCGTTGTCGCCGGTGACCTGCCGGATCATCGCCTCGGCGGCACCGTCCTGCTCGGGGCGCAGCCCCGGCACGGTGAACCGGCGCGTCGCCTCGATGCCCGTCTCGGGGCGCACCGCCTGCATGTCGGCCTCGGCCTTGCGCACCTCGTCGAGGAAACGCGCGCCCCACGCCTCCGGGTCCTCGCCCGGCACCACGCGGAAATCCATGCCGAAGCGGCAATCGGCGGCGGTGATGTTATGCGCGGTACCACCCTCTATCTGGCCCACATGCAGCGTGGTCCAGGGCGGCTCGAACATGGCGGCGAGGTCCGAGGGCTCTTTCGCCCGGTTCCCGGCGTTCATCCGGTTGGCCCAGTCGATCAGCGGGGCGGCGGCCATGATCGCGTTGACGCCCCGGTGCATCAGCGAGGAATGCACCTCGTAGCCGTGCACCTGCACGTTATAGCCCAGCCCCCCCTTGTGGCCCGTGACCGCCTGCATCGTGGTGGGCTCGCCGATGATGGCAAGCCCGGCGCGCGGCACCACGCCCTGCATCGCGTCGATCATCGGCGGCGCGCCGAGGCAGCCCACCTCCTCGTCATAGCTCAGCGCCAGTTGCAGCGGGCGGGCGACACCGCGCCGCTTCGCCTCGACCAGCGTCCAGATGGCCAGCGCGTCGAAGCCCTTCATGTCGGCGCAGCCGCGCCCGTAATAGCGGCCGTCGCGCTCGGTCACGGTGAAGGGGTCGCTGCTCCACGCCTGCCCGTCCACCGGCACCACGTCGGTGTGCCCCGACAGCACCACGCCGCCCTCGACCTCCGGCCCGACATGGGCGAAAAGCGCCGCCTTCTGCCCGGTCTCGTCGGGGTGGCGATGCGCCGTGATGCCATGCCCGGCAAGGTAGTCCTCGACCCAGGCCACCAGATCGAGGTTGCTGTCGCGACTGACCGTGGGAAAACCCACCAGCCGGGCCATGATCGCCTCGGGCGAAAGGTGCTCCATGCTCAATACCCGCTTTCGGAGGTGAGCACGAAATGGCCCGGATCGACCTCCTCGTAGACCGACGGCCCGGGCTCGTATCCGACCGGGTGGATCGGCGACGGGATCGGCTTGAAATTGAGATCTTTCTCCGACTTGCGCTGGCGCGGATCGGCGATCGGCACCGCCTTCATCAGCGCCTGCGTATAGGGGTGCTGCGGATTCTCGAACACCGCCGCGCGCGACCCCATCTCGACGATGCGGCCGAGATACATCACGCCCACGTCATGGCTGACGCGCTCGACCACCGCCATGTCGTGGCTGATGAACAGGTAGCCGAGGCCCAGATCGGCCTGCAATTCCATCATCAGGTTGACCACCTGCGCCTGCACGCTCACGTCGAGCGCGCTGACCGCCTCGTCCGAGACGATCAGCTTGGGGTTCAGTGCCAGCGCCCGGGCGATGGCCACGCGCTGCCGCTGACCGCCGCTGAGTTCGTGCGGGAACCGCCGCAGGAACGAGCGCGGAAGCTCCACCCGGTCGAACAGCATCGCCACCCGGTCGTCCATCTCCGAGCGGCTGACGAGGCCGTAATTCTTCATCGGCTCGGCCACTTGCGCGGCCAGCTTCATCTGCGGGTTGAGGCTGGCGAACGGGTCCTGAAAGATCATCTGCATGTCCACCCGCGCACGCCGCAGCCCGCGCGGGGACAGCGACATGATATCGGTGCCATCCAGCACAACCTCGCCTGCCAACGGCTCGACCAGCCGCAGGATCGAGCGCCCGGCGGTGGACTTGCCGCAACCCGATTCTCCCACGAGGCTGAGCGTTCGCCCCTTTTTCAGGGTAAAGGACAGGTCCTCGACCGCGTGGACATTGGCCACCGTGCGGCGAAAGAAACCGCCGGCGACCGGAAAGCGCGTGGTCAGCCCCTTGACCGTCAGCAGCGTCTCATCGCTGCCCTTGATCGGCTTGATCTGCTGCGCTGCGGTGCCCAGCAGCTTCATCGGCTCGGGGTATTGCTTGCCGCGCATCTCGCCCAGTTTCGGCACGGCGGCGAGCAGCGCACGGGTGTAGTCGTGCTTGGGGGCCTCGAAAATCTCCTCGACCGGGCCCTCCTCGACCTTGTTGCCGCGGAACATCACCACCACCCGGTCGGCCATCTGCGCGACCACGGACATGTCATGGGTGATGAAGATGACGGCGGTGCCGGTCTCGCGCTTCAGCCGGTCCATCAATGCCAGGATTTCCGCCTGAATCGTCACGTCCAGCGCGGTGGTGGGCTCGTCCGCGATCAGCAGACGCGGCTTGCAGGCGAGCGCCATGGCGATCACCACGCGCTGGCGCATGCCGCCCGACAATTCGTGCGGATACTGGTCGAGGCGGCGCTCGGGCTCGGGAATGCGTACCTCGCGCAACAGTTCGAGGGCGCGGGCACGCGCCTGGCGCTTGTCCATGCCGCGATGCACGCGCAGCCCCTCGGAGAGCTGCCGACCGACGGTAAACACCGGGTTGAGCGCGGTCATCGGCTCCTGAAAGATCATGCCGATCTCGTTGCCGCGGATGGTTCGCATGAGGCTCTGGTCGGTTTGCGCGAGGTCGATCTCGCCACCCTCGCGGCGGTCGAACAGCATCCGCCCGCCCGCGATCGTGCCGCCGCCATACTCGATCAGCCGCATCAGCGACAGCGACGACACCGACTTGCCCGATCCTGATTCGCCGACGATGCAGACCGTCTCGCCGGGATTCACGGCAAAGGACACGTCCTCGACGCCCACGACGCGGCCATCGCGGGTCTCGAATTCGACGCGAAGATTCTCGATCCTCGCCAGCGGTGTGTCGAGCATGGCGCGCCTCGCTTTGCATATCGCCCAAGCCTGAACGCTACGCATAACCGCCGCAGCCTGTCAAACGCCGAACGAAAGCGAACCGCAAGCGCGTTCCATTCGTGTGCGCGCTCTTGCTTTTTGACGCAATCCAGTCTGTGATGGTCGGACCGGTTGGGGCCGGGGCGGGCAACGCTCACCCGGCTGCCCCGACAAAACGGAACCACAGGTGGCCGCAGAGCCATCGCAACAGCGGAGGAAACGCACCGTTATGACCCTCAAACCGATTCTTTTGGGCGCGACCGCACTCGCAGGTCTCGCCTCGATGGCAATGGCCGAGCGTGGCTCGGACGGCCATGTGAACCTGATCTACTGGCAGGCGCCGTCGATCATGAACCCCTATCTGACCGGCGGCACCAAGGAGCGCGAAGCCGCGAGCCTCGTGATCGAGCCGCTCGCACGCTATGACGAAAAGGGCGCGTTGGTGCCCTACCTGTCAGACGGCATTCCGACCGTCGAGAACGGCGGCGTGGCCGAGGACCTCAAGTCGATCACCTGGAAGATCAAGCCGGGGCTGAAATGGTCGGACGGCACGCCGTTCACCGCGAAGGACGTGAAATTCACGGCTGAATACTGCATGAACCCCGAGGGCGGCTGCGCGCAGCTTGCCAAGTTCGAAGGCGTGTCCGAGGTCGAGGTGGTCGATGACCTGACCGTGACCGTGCATTTCGACGGGCCGCAGCCCAACCCGTATGGTCCGTTCACCGGCGGGACATCGCCAATCATCCAGGCCGCACAATATGCCGAGTGCACCGGCGCGCGCGCCTCGGAATGCGCCGAAGAGAACTTCTATCCCGTCGGCACCGGGCCCTTCGTGGTCGATGAGTTCCGCCCCAATGACGTGATCTCGCTCTCGGCCAACGAGAACTATCGCGATCCCGACAAGCCGGCCTTTGCCACCATGACCTTCAAGGGCGGCGGCGATGCCACCTCGGCGGGCCGTGCGGTGCTGGAGACCGGCGAATTCGACTATGCCTGGAACCTGCAGCTTGCCCCCGACGTGATCGCCAACATGGAAGAGGCAGGCCAGGGCGAGGCGATCGCAGCCTTCGGCACTCTGGTCGAGAGGCTCGAAATGAACCTCACCGATCCCTCGGCCGACCTGCCCGATGGCGAACGCGCCACCACCGAGCATCCGCACCCGTTCCTGACCGATCCGGCAGTGCGCAAGGCGCTGTCCATGGCCATCGACCGCGTGTTGCTCACCGAGATCGGCTATGGCAAGGCGGGCAAGCCGACCTGTGACTGGGTGCCCGCCCCCGAAATCTACGCTGCAAATAACACCCATTGCCTCGAGCAGGACATCGCGGGGGCCAATGAGCTTCTGGATGAGGCCGGCTGGGTCGACAGCGATGGTGACGGGGTGCGCGACAAGGACGGGGTGGAGCTTTCGATTCTCTACCAGACCTCGACCAACGCCGTGCGCCAGGATTTCCAGGCGCTCATCAAGCAGTGGTGGGGCGAGATCGGCGTCGAGACCGAGCTGCGCAATATCAACGCGAGCGTCTTTTTCGGCGGCGATCCGGGCAGCCCCGACACCTTCGTCAAGTTCTATGCCGATGTCGAGATGTATGCCAACAACTTCGACGGCACCGACCCGCAGAGCTATCTGGCGTCGCGCACCTGCGAGAAAATTCCGCGCCCCGCGACGCAATGGCAGGGCGAGAACATCAACCGGTATTGCAACCCGGATTATGATGCGCTGGTCAAGGAGCTGGGCGGCACCGCAGAACTGTCGAAGCGGGGAGAGATCGCCATCGAGCTCAACAACATGGTCACAAAGGACAGCAACGTGATCATCCCGCTGGTCCATCGTGGCCGCGTTTCGGCCAAATCCAACACGCTCGGCGGTGTGGTGATGAACACCTGGGATACCGAGCTGTGGAACGCGGCCGACTGGTACCGCATCGAGGAGTGATCCGGCTCGCGCCGGATACGGGCCGGGCATTTGCCCGGCCCCTCTTGTCCCGAGATACCCCGTTGAGGCGCCGCGCATGCTGACCTATACGATCCGACGGCTCGTGCTCTCGATCCCGACGCTGCTGTTCATCAGCCTCGTGATCTTCCTGCTGCTGGAGCTGGCCCCCGGCGACCCGATGGCGCAGGTGCCGCTCACCGTGCCGCCCGAGGTCAAGGAGCGGATGCGCGAGGCACTGGGCCTTGGCGAGCCGACGCATATCCGCTTTTTCAAGTGGATGTGGCAGTTCTTCGTGGTCGAGCCGATGATGCTGACCGACCACATCTTCGGCACCGCGCTTGCCGAGGGGCAGCAGCGCGTGCTGAGCTGGCAGTTTCGCTCGCCGGTGATGGACGTGATCGTGCAACGCATGCCGCAGACCCTCTGGGTGGTGGCGATGTCCTATGTGGTGGGGATCCTCATCGCGCTGCCGATCGGCATCTATTCCGCATACCGGCAGTATTCGCTGTTCGATCAGGCGGGCACCTTTGTCACCATGGTGGGCTATTCGGTGCCGCCGTTCTTCTCTGGCGTTCTGGTGATCGTGATCTTCTCGGTGCAGCTTGGCTGGCTGCCGTCGATCTACGACACCACGCTGGAGGTGGTGGGCTGGGCCACGTTCAAGCAGCAAATGATGCAGATGGTCATGCCGGTGATGGTGCTGGCGCTGCAGACCACGGCGCAGATCAGCCGCTTCATGCGCGCCTCGATGCTCGACAATCTGAACCAGGATTACGTGCGCACCGCCCGCGCCAAGGGGCTGTCGGAATGGACCGTGGTGATGGTCCACGTACTGCGCAACTCAATGATCCCGGTCATCACCGTGATCGCGCTCGGCGTGCCGTATATCTTCGGCGGCGCGATCATCACCGAGCAGATATTCAAGGTCAACGGGCTCGGCCAGCTTCTCATCACCGCCATCCAGGCCAACGACCTGCCGATGGTGCAGACCGTGACCTTCATGATCGCGGTGCTGATCGTCATGTTCAACATCGTGGCCGACGTCCTCTACGGCGTGCTCGACCCGAGGATCCGCTATGACTGACACCGACACCCAAGACCCCAAGCCGATCGCCGCGCTGGCCGACGAGGGGCCCACCGCGCCGCCGCGCAGCCAGTGGCGCGATGTCTGGGACCAGTTCAAGACCCATCGCGGCGCGCTGGCGGGTGGCATCGTGCTCTTGCTCATCATCCTGGCGGTGTTCATCGGGCCCTACCTCTGGCCCTACGACGCCACCTATATCGACATCCAGGCACGCAATCAGGGCCCGAGCCTCGCGCATCCCTTCGGTACCGACCAGCTTGGCCGCGACACGCTGGCGCGGATGATGGCTGGCGGGCAAACCTCGATCTCGGTGGGGTTGACGGCGATGCTTCTGGCGCTGGTGCTGGGCTCGCTGATCGGCGTTCTGGCGGGGTTCTTCCGCCGCCTCGACGGAGCGCTCATGCGCTTCACCGACCTGTTCCTGTCGCTGCCACTGCTGCCCTTGCTGCTGGTCATGGTGCTGCTGTTCCGCGAGGCGCTCAACAGTACGTTCGGCCCCGAACAGGGCATCTTCATCCTGATCGTGGTGGCCATCGGCGTGACAAGCTGGATGCCCACCGCGCGGATCGTGCGCGGCGACGTGCTGGCGCTGAAGGAACGCGAGTTCATCCTTGCCGCGCGCTCGATCGGGACGACGAATTTCAACCTGATCACCCGGCACATCCTGCCCAACGTGATGTCGCCGATCATGGTCTCGGCAACGCTGGGCATCGCCAACGCGATCATCACCGAGAGCGCTCTGTCGTTCCTCGGCCTCGGCTTTCCGCCCGATTTCCCGACATGGGGACGGCTCCTGAACGACGCGACGCAATACCTGCAGGATTACCCCGAACGGGTGTTCTGGCCAGGCCTCGCCATCTCGCTCACGGTGCTGGCGATCAACTACATGGGCGACGGGCTGCGCGACGCGCTCGACCCGCGCATC
The DNA here is from genome assembly GCF_042430665.1 of Roseovarius ramblicola. Lineage (NCBI taxonomy): Bacteria > Pseudomonadati > Pseudomonadota > Alphaproteobacteria > Rhodobacterales > Roseobacteraceae > Roseovarius > Roseovarius ramblicola. The sequence continues at coordinate 99,505 of NZ_JBHMEC010000011.1, forward strand.
CGGGGGCGCTAAAGGGGGCATGCCCGGCACGGGGTGAACGGCAGCGAGCGCGGTTTGGTTCTGGCCTGTTGCGGCCGTTCGCCTCTCTGGTCCCGGCGCGGAGTCAAGGGCGAAGCCCGCCGCGCCATCGCATGTCCGCCCCGTCGCACCGGAGGTGCGCCGGAATACGCGGCACGCCTTCGGCGTGACGGACAGGCGATATGGTCAAGCCAGCGCGCCGAATGCATGTTTTGCGGGTATGCAGGGATAAAGCGCACTGAAAAGACGGTCGGGTCGCCTGCCCGCGGACATGCGATGGCGCGGCTTATCTCAACGTCCCCTTCAAGCCAAACATGCCTCCAAACCGGCACCCCAAATCACAGATCGCGCCCCGCGAACCGACCCGGCCCGAAACTGGCCGAGATCTGCGCCACCTCGATCCGCTTGCCCATGTCCGGCCCGTCCTCGGCGCGGGCGCTCGCGTCATAGGCCCAGTCCGGCACCGTCACCACCTCCTCGCGCAGCACCAGCGCGCCGCGACGCACCCGCACGACATAGCGCTCGCTCTCCTCGCCCAGCGGCACCTCGGGCGTGTCCCATCGGTCGCCGCCTGCGCGCGTGCGCCTGATCCACGTCACCCGCAGATCGCCGCCCGCCCCGGACACCCGCAGATGCACCGGCGCATAGGGCCGCAGCCCCAGCCCGTCGAAGGCCAGCACCGCGTGGCCAAAAGAGGGATCGTCCACCGGACGCCCGCCCGGCCCGATCCGGTAATGCCGCGCCTGCCCGCGCTGCGCCTCATTGAGGCCGATCTGCCCCGGCACCCCGTCGAGCCGCACGAGGATCGAGCCTTCGGGCCACGGCCCTGCCCCTTCGGTGCCCAACTGCCCGCGCAGCCGGTGCCGCAGGATATAGGTATCGGGGGCCACCAGTTCGGCGTCGCGGAACTGCAACAGCTCCCACCCGTCCGGCGTGCCGTCGCCGATGGCGCACAGATTGCCGCCATTGAGGAACGCCGGATCGCTCACGCTCTCCAGCGTGCCGTGGCGCATCCGCACGAAGAGACCATCGCCCCGGTCGATCCGCCCCGGTGCGGCGGGCAGAAGCGGCGATTGCGTCTCCCCCACCGTGGCCTGCGCCGCAATCAACGTGTCGAGCGTGTAATCCGCGTCCTCGTCCGAGGCATAGAGCGCCACGGTCCCCGGCCATGGATCGGCGATCACCGCCAGATGCGGCGCGTGCGGCACCTCCTCGCCGGTCATCAGCGGGAGGTCGAGGAACAGCGGCGTCACCGGCCCCGGTGCCACGAAGGGCCGCAGCCGCGAGGGCGCATCCCCGATCAGGATGGGGCGAAAGCTCTCGGGGTCGGTGCGCGTGGCCTCGATGCGCTGCACGCCCCCCATCTGCTCGGCCCGGTCGATGCGAAACCGCCCGCCGCCCGCCTCCGACGGCAGTTCGATCACGTCGCCCGCCCCGCGCGCGATCTCCGACGGCGGCAGCGTCAGGCGCAGCGTATCGACCGACAGCCGCGCTTCCGACAGCCAGCGCTCCACCACCTGCCGCCCCTCGGCCCGCGTCAGCGACAGCGGCACCTCGGACATTGCCACGGCGTGGGTGGCCTCGTCGGGCAGGATCGCCTCCTCGGCCACCGCCCCGTAATCGCCATCCGCCTCGACAAAGCGCAGCCGCACCCGGCCCGCCAGTTCCAGATCGCTACCGCGCGTCTCCTCGATCACGCCACCAAGATCGGGGTCGCGCACCAGCCGGTCATGAACGAGCGAGACATCCGCCCGCCCGTCGCGCGCGCGAAAGCCCAGCGTGGCATCGCGCTCCACCGTGTCCACGCCATAGGCCAGCAAGAGCGGCTGAAGCGCCGCGCGGGCGGGCCCCACCTCGTCCACCACGTAGCCACGGACAAGGCGCGGCGCGCGCCCGGCCTCGATCCCGGTTATTCCGGCGCGTCCTGCGACCTCCGCCAGCACCTCGGCCAGCCGCCGCCCGCTCGCCCGGCCCGTGATCCAGTGCCCGCGCGCGTAGTTGGCCCCATCGGACCAAAGCGCCGTGTTGCCCGGGAACCACGGGTAGGGCCGCGCATCCCAAGCCCAGACATACGCATGATCCATGTCGATCATCCGCCCTCCGAATGCCTCCGACACCGGGTTGCGCGCCGGATCGCGCCAATAGCCCGTCATCGCGCGCAGGTATTGCAGTTGGATCATCTCGTCGCGCGCGCCCGTCGAATGGCGCGGCAGGCGCGACTCCGACGACTTGGGGTCGAGGAACCTGTTGGGCTCGTTGGTGCCTTTGTCCACCGCCGCGCAGCCATACTCGGTGAACCGGACGGGCTTCGATTGCGGCACCCAGGCCGTCGGCTCGGGCGCGCGCACGCCCCCCACCCGGTCGTGGTGGCGGCTCTCCCACCAGCCCCGCAAGTCCTTGAACCGCCACACCCAAGGCTCACTATAGGCGGCATCGGTGATCGGCACCCGGCGTTGCGCCGCCCGCGCCTCCTCCGAGGGGTAGAACCAGTCATACCCCTCGCCGCCCTCGATATTCGATTGCAGGTAATCAAGATCGTGGATCGACGGCCAGTCCCGCGCGTCGAGATGGTCATACCCCTCGCGCCAGTCGCTGAGGGGCATGTAATTGTCGATGCCGATGAAGTCGATGTTCTGGTCCGCCCACAGCGGATCGAGGTGAAAGAACCGGTCGCCAGTCCCCGGCTGGTAGCCGAAATATTCCGACCAGTCGGCGGCATAGCCGATCTTCACCTCCGGCCCCAGCAGGGCGCGCACCTCCGCCGCCAGCGCGATCAACTGCGCCACCGCCGGAAAGCTGTTGCCCGGCCCCCGGATCTCCGTAAGGCTTCGCATCTCCGAGCCGATGCAAAAGCTCTCGACGCCCCCCGCCGCCGCACAAAGCGCCGCCTGATGCAGGATGAACCGGCGAAAGCCCCACTCGGCGGGGCCGTGGTAGGCGACCGGGCTCGCCTTGACCGCGCCACCAAAGCTCAGCAGGTCGAGCGCGCCGGTGCCCGGTGCGTCCACCGGCACCGCCGCCACCGGCGTCACCGTGAAATCCGCCGCCCGCGCCGTGCCGAAGAATGCGGCCACCTCGTCCGCCGCAGCCGCCGTGCCGTCGGGGCTGCCCGGCTGTCCCGGTGCCGTCGATGTGGTGATCCGCCCCCGCCACGGCAGCACCGGCTGCGTCTCCGCGTCGCTCCACGGGTCGGGTAGGGTATTGCCCTCCATCTGCGTCATCAGGATGAACGGATAAAATAGCACATCCTGCCCCGCCTGCCGCAGCGCGAGGATCGCCTCCACCACCGCCTGATCCGCGGGCGTGCCGCCATAGACCTCGCGGTCCTCGCCGTCGCGCGGTACGACCTCGGCCGCACCACGCCCGAGGCTCGACACCGTCCACGGCATGTTGGCCGAGTCGAACGCTTTCTGCTCCACCATCGGGCGGATTTGACAGTCGGCGCAGCGCAGGTCGTCCCCGAACCAGCTCACCACCAGGGACGTGGCCCGCACCTTGGGCAACTCGGCCCCAAGCGCCTCCAGCGCCACCGCGAAATCGCTGCGCGCGCCGGGCGTGTTGACATTGGCCAGCCCCTTGGAGCCAAAGCCGAAATTCATCGTCACCGGGCTCGTGGCCAGCGCGTATTCGCCGGTGCCGGGCAGCATCGCCACCCCCCGCAGGGCGTGCACCGGATCAAGATCGGCACCCGGATTGCCCGCCTGCGCCGGGCGGCACAGCTCAAAGCTGAATTGCGGCACGCGGGTGCCAAAGGGCGTGAGGTCCAGGTCCTCGATCACCACATAGGCGGTGCCGCGATAGGCGGGCACGGTGCCCGCCCCCTCCACCGCCTCGATCAGCGGATCGGGAAGCTGATCGCGGCTGCCCGGATAGACCCGCATGTTCAGGCTGTCGGGCGCGATCTCGGTGCCGTCGGCCCAGATGCGCGCGACGCGGGAAATCTCGCCCTCGCACAGCGCCAGCGCCAGGCTCACCGAGTAGCTGATCTCGCGCACCGTGGGGGTGGCGGGGCGCGGACTGCCCTTGCCGCCGCCGCCGCGCCCCGGCGTGACGGTCACGGTCTCGCGGAACTCGGTGGCCCAGATCACCTGCCCGCCCACGCGCATCCGGCCATAGACTTGCGGAATCGCGTCGCCCTCGCCCGATCCGGTCAGCCGCAGCCGGTTCACGCGCCCGGTCTCCACCACTTCCGAGCCCTGCCCCAGAAGCCGTTGGTCGATCGACCGCCCGATGACCGCGCCCGCGAACCGGCCCAGTGCCACCGACGACAGGCCCAGAACCGAGCCGCCGACCGCGCCACCGATGGCCGCGCCGGCGGCGGACAGAAGAATCGTTGCCATGCTTATCCCTCCTCAGGAAAGGCGAACCGCGCCACGATCCGCCGCCGCCAGGGCGCGCTCAGCGCGCTTTCCACCACGCCATGCCCCGAATAGGCATGGACAAAACGCGCGCGCCGCCCCGCGCGCGTGACGATCCCCAGGTGCTTGGCCACCGCGCCCGCGCGCATCCGAAAGAGGATCACGTCGCCGGGGGTCTCGGCGGTCACGGGACGCACCCGCAGATGGCGCAGCGCAGCGGCCCACAGCGCCTCCTCGCGCGCGGGCTCGGACCAGTCCATCGAATAGGCGGGCGGGCGCTCGGGCTCATTGCCCATCACCTCGCGCCAAACGCCGCGCACCAGCCCCAGACAATCGCACCCCGCGCACCGGCACGCCGCCTGATGGCGGTAGGGCGTACCGATCCAGCCGCGCGCGGCGGTCACGACCGCGTCCCGCCGCGCGCTCATCGGCGGCGGCTCCCGCCATCGAGGCGCGGCGATTTGGCGGGGTCGGCAATCACCCAGTCGTCGCCGGGGATATCCGGGAAGCCTTGGAAATTCAGCAGGTTGTCGAACTTGACTTGACAGGTCTCCCGGCGCTTGTCGCAGCCCGCCTCGATCCGCAGCGCGTCGCCGGGCAGAACCTCTGCCCCCAATGGATGCCACAGCTCGATCACCCGCGCGGCCCCCTCCACCCGGTCCCGCTTGATCATCCCGCTGAGACCCCGCGCCGCGCCGCTTTGCACCTTGAGCACTCCGTGCCGGAACCAGTCCTCGTCAAACCCGGCCATATCGGCAAAGCGGAACACGCGGTTATGCGTGACCTCCTCTGCCGCGCGCTCGGAAACATACCCCGGCGTATCCAGATCGAAGGTGCAGTCGGCATCCCCCAGCACGGCGCTGCAACTCTTCTGAAACACGCGCCCCAGCGGCACGTTGAGCGCGTCCGTCAGGCCCCGCAGCTCGGCCTCGAATGCACCGCCCGCGCGGCGGATATCGCCGATCGTCCCGGCAAAGATCGCCGCCCGCTGCGTCACGTCCTGCCAGTTGACGATCCACGCCCGCACGCCCGCGCCGTCATAGCGCCCGGCCTCGATATCCGCCTCGCTGATCGCCCCGTCCGACAGCGCACCCAACGCCTCCGTATTGTTGACGGCCAGCCCGGTGCCCGCCGCCACGGCGCGCGCACTCATCCCCGTCTCGGCGCGAAAACCGATGCCCTCGAAATGCAGCGCGCGGTCGTGATCCGTAAACCCCATCACAACCCCGTCGCGCCGCGTCAGCGCCCACGCCCGGCAGGTGGTGCTCACCCCTTCCCCGAGATGCGCGGCCAGCGCCTCCGCCCCGGTCATATCCGGATCTCCACCACCGGCACGCTCGGCACCTCGCCGGCCTGGAAACTCGCAAGACTGACCTGGATGCGGTCGGTATCGAACCGCACCGGCACGTCGAATTCATACCCTGCGGTCACCGCCACGTCGCGATTGGGCGGCTCTGAAAACGTGACGATGCCGGTGCTGTCGTCCACCTCGTAATGCACGCCCTCGCGCATCTCGACACCGCCGAGCCCCATGCGCACGCTGCCCCTGACCGGCTTGATCACGGGGCGCACGGCCTCCTGCGCGCCCGAGCGATAGGTCTTGAAAAGCTGGAACGCCACCCTGGCATCGTCGCCCACCCCGATCCGCTGATCGTCAAACGCGGGCGCGGCACCCGCGCGGCCCGACCTGAAATCGCTCCAGTCCTTCCAGCGAAAGCCGCAGAGCTGCCCCTGCCGCGCCTCGAAGAACGCAATGAGCGCCTCGATATCGTCGAGGCTGCGCAGCGCCACACCCGCGTCATAGCGCCTGCGCGCCTGCGCCCAGGGGGTGTTGCGCGCCTCAAAGCCGCTGGCCAGCGTGACGATCTCGGTCAGCCGCTCGGGGCCGCCCACCGAGCCAAAGCTCAGGCTGGCCGGAAATCTTACCTCGTGAAATCCCATTGTTCCCTCCCTCTCAGCGGTTGCGCGCGCCGCGCCCGATCACGCGGCCAAGCTGTGCTGCGATCTGGCCCTGGCTGCGGCGGAATCCCTCGACATCCGGCGTGCTCACGTTCATCACCACGCTGACATTGCCGCCGCCCTGCGCGCGCACGCCCAGCCGCCCGTCGGCCCCGCGCGACAGCGGCAGGATCGCCTCCGGCCCCGCCTCGCCCATCAGCCCGGCACGCCCGCCGCGCATCGGAAACGTCACCGGCCCGCTCACCACCCCGCCATTGGCAAAGGGCATGACGCGCCCCTGCGCAAAACCGCCGCCCCTGCCAAACGGCAGCAGCCCGCCCACCAGCGCGCCCACGCCCTGCGACAGCAGTCCGCCCACCTGCTCGGTCACCGGCCGCACGGCGTCGTTGAACGCGGTGTTGACCATCGTCGTCGCCAGCCGCCGCAGGCTGTCGGACAGGCTGTCGCCCTGCACCACCGCGCCGCGCAGCGCCCCGCGCAGGCCCCGGCTCAGCCCCCGTTCCAGGCTCTGCACGTCCTGCCCCGCGGCGGCAAACCCGCCGCGCACCCGGGCCAGTTCCCCGGCAAAGGCGGCGGCCATCGCGCCTGCCTGCCCCATCGCGTCGACCAGCGCCGCGACCTGCGCCTCAAGATCGTCGGCGCGCTCCAGTTCATCCATCGCTCATCTCCTCAATCTTGTCGGGAAAGGCCGCCAAGAGCGCCTCCAGCCCGTCGCGCGCCATCGGGCGCGGCCCGCGCCCCTCGCCCAGCATCAGCCGCAGTTCCACCGGCGTCAGCGCCCAGAACTCCGCCGGTCGCAGGCCCAGCCCCTGCACCCCCGCGCGCAAAAGCGCGGGCCAGTCGAAGCGCGTATCGCTCATCCCGCCTCACCCGGCAGGGCAAAGGCCCGCGCCAGAAGCTGCGCCGCCGCGCGGGCGGCGGCCACCGGCCCGCCCTCGATCCCGGCGGTCAGCAGATCCGAGGGCTGCCCCTCCCAGCCACCGCCGCGCAGCCCCCCGACGATCACCGCCAGCAGGTCGCGCGAGGAAAACCGCCCCTCCTCGAACCGCGTCACCAGATCGACGAGCGACTCCGCCCCCATGGCCGCCTCCATCTCCGCCAGCGCCCCCAGCGTCAGCCGCATCACCCTGGCCTCGCCGTCCAGCACCAGCGCCACCTCGCCCGCATACGGGTTGGCCATGCCGCCGCTCACAGCGCCACGAAATCGAGCCGCCCGGCCGAGGCGAGCGACATCTCGTAGGTCGCCTCGCCGTCATGGGTGCCGCCATACTCGATGCCCGTGACCTGAAACGGCCCCTCGATGGTGCCGAAATCGGGAATGACGACCTGGAAATCCGGCATTTCCCCGTCAAAGAAGATCTGCCGCATCCGCGCATCGCTCGCGGCATCCCGGAAAATCCCCGAGCCGCTGATGGCGGCGGATTTGACGCCCGCCCCGGCCAGCAACTCGCGCCAGCCGCCCGCGGATTCGAGGCTGGTGACATCCACGCTTTCGGCATTGAAGCTCACCCGCGTCGCGCGCAGCCCCGCCACCGTCTGGAAATTGCCGCCGCCATTGAGATCGACCTTGATGAGAAGGTCCTTGCCGTTCTGAACTGCCATGTCTCGTCTCCGTTCTGCCAAAGCATGTTGCTCAAAAGTGGGAACCGGTTTTGAGCTTCTCGAACATGCGAAATCAATAATTCAGAGTGTGCCGCGTGAATGCAGATGAACCCGACACACTCTAGGGATCAGGCATCGTCATCCACGCGCGCCCGAAAGGTCAGATCGATCCGCCGCCGCTGCGCGTCGCGGCTGCGCCGCGCGCGGGCACGCAGAAAGTTGAGCGACACCAGCCGCCCCCGGTCGAGGCCCAGCGCCGCGCCCTCCAGCGCGTCGCTCACCGCCCCCGCCGTCCGCTTGGCGGCGAGAAAGCCCGCCGCCGCGCTCACCACCGAGACGGTGACGCGGTGTTCGGCCCCCGCGCCGGTGCCGTCGCCGCGCCCGCGCGCCTCCTCGGGGCCGAGGGCGACATAGAGGTCGGGCACCGCGCCCTGCGGCGCCGCGTCATAGATCGCGCCGCCCACCAGCGCGGCCAGCGCCGCATCGCCCGACAGGCGCTGCCAGATCGCCGCCTGAAGCGGTGCCGCCATGCCATAGCTCATGCCACCACCTCCTCTTCGGCCCAGAGGGTCAGGTATCCGGCCCCCGCATCGCTCTCGGTGACGGCAAGGATGTGAAACAGCCGCACGCCGTCGCGCAGCCGCTGACCGGGGTTGGGCCGCGACGGCGCACCCTGCGGCGCGGCGCGCACCGTGATGCGATATCCCGCGCGCCCCAGACGCAGCGCCTCGCCCCCGGCGTCGCGCCCGGTCCGCACGTCGAGCGCCGCCCAGAGCGTGCCGCGCACGGCCCACGCCTGCGCGAACCCGCCCGCGCCATCGGGCACACGCTCGGGCACCTCCAGAACGAGTGGACGATTGAGAACCGGCCGCGCCATCACCGCGCCCCCCCGCCCAGCAGCCGCACCTTGCGGTAGCGCTCGATCAGGCTGGCCACGCCAAACGGCATACATCCTTCGCGCAGCGCGGTCTCGGTCCGGTGCTCGTAGTAATGCGCCGCCAGCAGCAGCACCGCCTGCGCCAGATCGGCGGGCAGGTCGCTCCAGCCCGCGCCATAGCCCGCGCGAAACACGATCTCGGCCACCCCGCCCGTCGGCACCAGCGGCAGGCCTTGCCCCGCGGTCCGCAGCACCGGGCGGTGCGCGTCGCGCTCCAGCCGGTAGAGCGCGGGGTCGATCACCTCTTCCTCCTCGGCGAGGTCGCGCAGCATCAGGCTCTGGACAGCCGCCACCGGTGCCACCGGCAGGGGCTGCGCCGCAGGGTCCTGCCAATCGTGCAGCACCCAGGAAAACACCCGCTCGATCAGCACCTTGCCGGTGCGCCCCTCGATCGCGGCCAGCGCCGCGCGCAGAAATCCCACCAGCACGGGATCCTGAATATCGTCATCCGCAAAGCCGGTGCCCAGCCGCAGATGCGCCTTGAACTCCGCCAGCGGCAATGCGGTGTCGGGCACCACGGTCTCTTCCATCAGCAGCATGGACCATCTCCATCATCCCGGACCCCTCCGGCCTTGTCGGCGCGCACCGCCCGGCCCTGCCCGGACGGAGGGGGAGTTGAGCAGCGCCGCATCGTGCGGCGCGCGCCTTTCGGACGGGGGCAATGCGCCCCCGCCCGTCGTCGCCGCCCGCCTCAGGCGGCGGCGAACCGCAAGAGCTTGATTGCCTTGAAATCGCTCACGTCGCCGCCCACGCGCTTGGTGGCGTAGAACAGGACATGCGGCTTGGCGCTGAACGGATCGCGCAGGATGCGCAGGTCCGGGCGCTCGGCCACGGTGTAACCGGCGCGGAAAGCACCAAAGCCGATGGCATCCGCACCGATGGCGATATCCGGCATGTCCTCGGCAATCAGCACCGGGTAGCCCATCAGCCGCGCGGGCTCTCCGGCGGCAAGGCCGTCGGACCACAGGAACCGGCCATCGGCATCCTTGAGCTTGCGCACCACGCCGGCGGTGCGCGAATTCATCACGAAATTCGCACCCGCCCGGTACTCGGCCCCCAGCGCGTAGACCAGATCGACGATCGGATCGGGGCCGTTCAAATCGCCGTCGACGCCGGTCGGCACGTATCCGAGGTTGCCCCAGGTCCACACACTGTTGTCCACCGCAGGACGGCTGAGAAAGCCGCGCGGCTTGTCCACCCCGTCGCCCGAGATGAACGCCGCCGCCTCGGCGCGGGCGAACCGGTCGGCGATGCGCGTGGCCAGCCACCCCTCCACGTCGAAGGCGCTGTCATCCAGCAGCCGCTGGCTCGCCTTCGGCAGCGCGCTCAACTCGTGCAGCGGGATGGCGATGCGGTCGATCTGCGGCGTGTCGCTCTCCGCCACCGGGCCGGTCTCGGTGGCCCAGCCATGACCCAGTTCGGTGTGGTCCACCAGCACGTCAAAGGACGTGGCCTCGACCTGCACCACATTGGCGACCGACCGGATCGAGGCGGTGGAATTCATCACCGACAGGATCGTCTCCGAGGTCTGCGGATCGACCAGATAGCCGCCCTCGGCGGCCACCGCGGTGTTGAGCGCCTTGCCCTCCATCTCCAGCCCGCGCAGCGCGTCATCGTCGCCCGAGCGCAGATAGGCGTCGAACGCCTTGCGATGCGGCGCGTGGATGTCGGAGGTGCCGGCCAGGTGCGGGCGCGCCTGCGTCAGGGTCTTGCGTTCGATCATGGTCATCTTGTCTTCCTGCTGTTGAATCCGCGTGGTGATCCCGGCCCGAAAGCCGGTGAACTCGTCGAGAAAGCCGCGCAGGGCCTCCCCCATCTCGGCGGCCGGAGACACATCTTCCCCGGTCCGAGCCTTCGTCTCGGTCGTCATCGTCAACTCCTCTCGGTTGCGGGCCGGCGCTACTGCTGCGCCATCTCCCGGCGCGCCGCCCGCAGCACGGTCGCCATCTCGCGCAGGGTCTCGTCCAGCGGGCTCCCGCCCTTGGCCGCCACCCGCGCACTGGGCAGCATCGGAAAGGTCACCAGCGACACCTCCCAAAGCTCCAGTTCCTGCAAGAGCCTCTGGCCCTTCTCATTGCGGTGCGCGCGCACCGTGCGATAGCCGATGCTCAGCCCGTCGAGCGCGCCTGCCGTGATGAGCGCCGCCGCCTCGCGGGCGCGCGCCACCCCGTCCAGCAGCCGCCCCTTGACCCACAGGCCGCGCCCGTCCTCGCGCACCTCGTCCCAGATGCCGATCGGCTCGCGCGGGTCGTGCTGCCACAGCATCCGCACGCGGCGCCCCTCCGCCGCCATCCGCTTGAGGCTCGCCGCATAGGCGCCGCGCGCCACCACGTCGCCACCCTTGTCGGGCGCATCGAACAGGCTCGCATAGCCCTCGATCCCGCCCGCATCGGTCACGCGCAGCCCCTCGGCCCCGCCCTGCATGAATTTCCGCTCCAGTTCCGTCTCCATCACCTCGCCCTTTCCGTTCACCCCGGCAACGCCGCCAGGATCGGCTGAAACGCCTGCACCAGCACCGCCGCCACCACGCCGTAGACCGCCAGCCACAGCCGCCGCTCCAGCCGCTCGACCGCCGCTTCCAGCCGCTCCAGCCGCTCGGCCATCGCCCGCTGTTGCAGCTCCGAGACCCGCTCATGCGCCTCCAGCCGCAGCGCGGGCGCACAGTCGAACGCCTCGAAGCCATAGCGCGGCGGCGGCGCACCTTCAGTCATCCGCGCCCTCGCCCGGCAGCTCGGGCAGCCCCAGCAACGCCCGCTTCTCCGCCGCCGTCAGGAAATCCGCGCCCGCCACGCGCGCCCATTGCGCATCGCGCTCGGCGGCAAGCGCCGGCACATGGTCGAGATCGGGCGCGAGATCCAGCGCCTCGCCGGTAAAGGCGTTGAGCCACGCCGCCACCTTGGCGCTCACCCGCGCCACCAGCGGCAGCACCGTCAGCCGGTAAAACGCCCGGTTCGCCTCCTGGTAATTGGCATAGGTCGCATCGCCGGGAATCCCCAGCAGCATCGGCGGCACACCGAACGCGAGCGCGATCTCGCGCGCCGCGGCCTCCTTGGTCTGCTGGAATTCCATGTCCGAGGGCGAAAACCCCATCGGCTTCCAGTCGAGCCCGCCTTCCAGCAGCATCGGCCGCCCGGCATTGCGCGCCCCCTGATGATGCGATTCCATCTCGGCGACCAGCCGGTCATACTGATCGGTGCTCAGCGCCCCCTGCCCCTCGGCGCCCTTGTAGACGATCGCCCCCGAGGGCCGCGCGGCATTGTCCAGCAGCGCCTTCGACCACCGGCTCGCGGCATTGTGCACGTCCACCGCCTGCGCGGCGGGCTGCATCGGCGACAGGCCGTAATGGTCGTCCTGCGGGTGAAAGCTCTTGATATGGCAGATGCAGGGCACGCCGGTGCCCAGATGGAACCGGTGCTTGCGCCCGGCGACGCTGTATTCATACGCCACCGGCCAGCCATCGCCGCCGGGCACCACGCTCATCCGGTCGGAGCGCAGGACGTGCAGCTCCAGCGGCAGACCATCGCCCGCGCCCACCGCCTCGACATAGGCGTTGCCGCTCAGCAATAGCTGGCCATAGAGCGCCTCGAACAGCTCCGCCCGCCCCTGCGCCGGGTTGGGCGCGGCGACAAGTTCGAGCAGCGGATGCACCGCATAACGCCGCCCGGTATCGCGCAACACCAGCGGCAGCGCCGCCGCCGCCTCGGCGATCATCTTGACGGCGCGAAAGCCCACGGGATTGCCCGCGAACCCGGTGCGCGTCAGGCTCACCGCGTCGCGCGGGCTCCATGCCACACGCCCCGCGCCGCCCCAGGCGATCACGCGGCCCGCAGCACTCGCCTTGCGCTCGGGGGGCTCCGTCGCCTCCGCCCCTCCTCCCTGCCGGAAGAAATCCAGTATCATCGCTCGCTCCTTCACCTCGGCGCTCGATGGGCATCAGACGGGCAAAGGTTTAACAAAGATGAACCGCACCGCGCGCCGCACGCGCGCGGACAGGCCGTGGCCCGTGTCTCTCTCCGGCAAGGATGTCAGTCAGTTACGGCGTACCGCTCCGCGCGCCCGAGGGCCGCCGCAGGGGGCGCATTCATGGCGCACCCGCGCAGTTTACGCCCGCGCCGCGACCCGGCGCATCGCCAGCGTCACCTCGTGCACGAGGCTCGCCGCCATCGACCGGAACGCCATGATCTCGAACGCCTCCGCGCCCGTCCGCGTCACCGCGCCGGCCATGTGCGCCACCTCCGTGCGCGCCGTGCGGCCCACGCCAAAGACGCTCTCGCGCACATCCAGCGGCGTCAGCCGCGCCATCGCCGCCGCGGCCCCGGCCCCTTCGAGCCGCAGCACCGCCCAGGCATCCGACTGATCGGTAAGCGCGGCATGTTTCGCCAGCCCCTCGCCGGGCTCCGGCCCGATGAGCAGCGCCATCTCGGGCCCGAACCACCGCACCGCGCCGCCCGCGCCCGCGATCACCTCGCCCGGCGCGGGCCAGCCCAGCCCGTGCGCCTGCGCCAGCGCGCGGCCCAGCGCCGCGCCCTGCCCGTTCAGCGCGGCCAGCACCGTGACGCGCCCGGGGCTCTCCTCGGTCAGCCGCATCGCGCCCGCCGCCACCGGCACCAGCCCCGCGCAGGGCGTCGCTTCAGCCAGATCAACCACGCATCCGCCCTCCCTCGGGATCGACCCATCCGGGCGCGCAGACCTCGCAGACCGTCTCCGACCCGCGCAGGTGATCCACCGCGCGCACCCTTTCCCCGATCCGCGCGCGCCCGCGCGCAAGGAACCCCAGACCGATCACATGGCCCATCGCGGGCGAGTAGCACGCGCTCGTGATGTAGCCCTGATCGTTCCCGGCCACCGCCTCCGCGCCCTCGTCGAAGAGATGCGCGCCGGACAGCAATTCCTTGACCGCGCCCACGACCCTGAGGCCGACAAGCTGCTCGCGCCCTTCGTCCATCAGGCCCTCGCGGCCCGCCGCCGGCTTGCCGATGAAATCCTTCTTGCGGCTCATCATCCCCTGCATTCCGACGTCCAGGGCCGTCACCCGCCCGTGGATCTCGGCATGGGTGATGAACCCCTTCTCGATGCGCAGCACGTTGAGCGCCTCCATCCCGTAGGCACCGCCGCCCAGGCCCTCGGCCCGGCCCACCAGCTCCTCGAAGAGCGCCGCACCGTACCGCGCGGGCACCGCGATCTCGTAGCCCGTCTCGCCGGAGAACGAGATGCGAAAGAGCCGGGCCGCCACGCCGCCCACCGTCACCGGCCCGCAGCCCATGAACGGCAGATCGTCGAGCGCGCCCGGCGCGTCGAGCACCTGCGCCAGCACCTCGCGCGCGCGCGGCCCCGCCACGGCGAACTGTGCCCATTGCTCGGTCACCGACACCGCCCGCACGTCCCATGAGGGCCTCAGCACCTGTGCGGCAAAATCCACATGGCGCATCACCGCACCCGCCGCCGCCGTGGTGGTGGTGACGAGGAAATGATCCTCGGCCACCCGCGCGCAGGTGCCGTCATCCATGACATGCCCGTCCTCGCGCAGCATCAGGCCATAGCGCACCCGCCCGGGGGCCAGTTTCGACATCATGTTGGTGTAGAGGAAATCGAGGAATTGCGCCGCATCCGGCCCCTGCACGTCGATCTTGCCGAGGGTCGAGACGTCGCACACCCCGACCGTCTCGCGCACCATCCTCGCCTCGCGGTCGCAGGACTGCCGCCAATTCGTCTCGCCCTGCTTCGGGAAATAGCTTGGCCGGTACCACAGCCCCGCCTCGATCACCGGCGCGCCGCGCCGGATCGTTCCCGAATGACTGGTGGTGAACCGCTCGGGCGCAAAACTCTTGCCCTTGCCGCCCGCGCCCATCGCCGCGATCGGCACCGGCACGTAGGGCGGGCGGAATGTGGTGGTGCCGGTCCCCGGAATGCTCCGCCCGGTGGCCTCGGCCAGCACGGCGAGCGCGGCGACGTTGGAATTCTTGCCCTGATCGGGGGCCATGCCCTGCGTGGTATAGCGCTTCATGTGCTCGACCGAGCGGAAATTCTCCTTTGCCGCCAGCGCCACATCCTTCACCGTCACATCGTTCTGGAAATCGAGCCAGGCGCGCCCGCGCCCCTCCACCTGCCACAGCGGCAAGATGTCATAGGCCCCGTCCGAGGCCGGCGGCACGTCCGGCGCGGCAGGCTTCAGCCCCAGATCCTCCGCCGCGCGCCGCCCCTCGGCCAGCCCGCTTTCCAGGCAGGCGCGGGTCGAGAAATGCCCGGCGGCTGCCCCGGCTGCCGACATCCCCGGCACCGCCCCCTCGGGCGGCAGGAACGCCGCGCGCGCCTCGTCCCAGACCGGCCGCGCGCCGGTGTGGCAGGCCAGATGCACCGTCGGGTTCCACCCGCCCGAGACGGCGACGGTATCGGCGGCGATGCGCTCCTCGCCGCGCGCGGTGGCGATGCACACGGCCTCGACCCCGCGCCGCCCGCTCGTGCCGGTGACCTGCGCGCCGGGATAGAACGCCACGTCATGCGCGCAGGTGGCGTGCGCCCGCGCATCCACCAGCGCGGCGACGTGCACCCCCGCCTCCTGCAGATCGGCCACCGTGCGGTGGGCGCTGTCGTTGTTGCCAAAGACCAGAACGCTGCGCCCCGCCGCCACGCCCCAGCGGTTGAGATAGGCGCGCACTGCACCCGCCATCATCACGCCGGGGCGGTCGTTGTTGGGGAATGCCACGGGCCGCTCCAGCGCCCCCGCCGCCAGCACCGCGCGCCGCGCCGCGATCCGCCAGAAACAGCCTGCGGGCGCGTCCGGGCGGCGCTCGATATCGGGCGCGATCCGCTCCAGCGCGCCGAACGTGCCGCCGTCATACGCCCCCGTCACCGCCGTCCGCGTCATGATCCGCACGTTGGGCATGGCCGCCAACCGCGCCGCCATCTCCGCCGCCCAGTCGGCCACGTCCTGCCCGTCCACCTCCCCGGTCTCGGCCAGCAGCCGCCCGCCGGCCTGCACATCCTCTTCGGCGAGGATCACATCCGCCCCCGATTCCGCCGCCGCGAGCGCCGCCATCAGGCCCGCAGGCCCCGCGCCGATCACCAGGATGTCGCAATGGGCGAATGCGCGCTCCCAGCGGTCCTCCGCCGGCTCCCCCGACAGCGCGCCGAGGCCGGCGGCGCGCCGGATCGCGGGCTCATAGACCTTCTCCCAGAACGCGCGTGGCCACATGAAGGTCTTGTAGTAGAACCCGGCGCCAAAGAACGGCGCCATCAGGTCGTTCACGGCCAGCACGTCAAGGCCCAGCGACGGCCAGCGGTTCTGGCTGCGCGCCACCAGCCCCTCGCGCAATTCAGTCGTGGTGGCGCGGCAATTGGGCACCTGTGCTGCGCCCTTGCCCAGCGTCACCAGCGCGTTGGGCTCCTCGCTGCCGGCGGTCATCACGCCGCGCGGGCGATGATACTTGAACGACCGGCCCATCATGCGCACGCCATCGGCCAGCAGCGCCGAGGCCAGCGTGTCGCCCGCGAACCCGGCGTGGCGCACCCCGTCAAAGGAAAACGCCACGGGCCGCGTGCGGTCGATGCGCCCCTTGCCTTCGATCCTCATGACGCATCCTCCGCACCCGCAAGCTGCGCGCCCGCGATCTCGTGGCTCACCGTGTCGCGCGTCACCACCAGCCACGCGCCGCAGCCCTGCCCGTGATACCAGAATTCGCGGGACGCGCCCGCCGGGTTGTCGCGGGTGTGCAGGTAGTCGTCCCACGCCGCGCTCCATTCGGCACCGCCGGGCTCGGGCAGCGCCGCGCCGCGCACGCTGAACTCGCGCAGATCGCGCATCCCGCAAAGCGGACAGGGTATCCTCACGCGCCTCGCTCCTTCATCTTGCCGAAAATATCCATGCCCACGCCCCGTCCCTCTCGCGTCAGTGCAGGTTGTGCTGGCTGCCGGTGGCTTCCTCGTCCATCAGCCCGGCACCGGTGGCGAACCGGTCGAGCCGCAGCCGCGCCGCCGCCGGGTGCGGGCTGTCGGTGGCGATCAGATGGGCCATCGCGTCGCCCGATCCCGGCACCGCCTTGAACCCGCCATAGCACCAGCCGCAATTGAGGTAGAGCCCGTCCACCGGCGCGCGGTCGATGATCGGGCTGCCGTCGGGGCTCATGTCCATGATCCCGCCCCAGCTTCGCAGCATCCGCGCCTGCCCGATCATCGGCACCATCGCCATGCCCGCCTCCATCACGTGCTCGGCCATCGGCAGGTTGCCGCGCGCGGCGTAGGACGGATAGAAATCGAGATCGCCGCCGAACACCAGCCCGCCCTTGTCGGACTGGCTGATATAGAAATGCCCCATGCCGAAGGTCACCACATGATCGAGGCAGGGCTTCAGCCCCTCGGTGACGAACGCCTGCAACACGTGGCTCTCGATCGGCAGGCGCAGCCCGGCCATCGCCGCCACCTGGCTCGAGCGTCCGGCCACGATGATCGCCACCTTTTTCGCCTTGATCGCCCCGCGCGAGGTCTGCACGCCGCGCACGCGGCCATTCTCCACGTCGATCCCCGTCACCGCGCAGTTCTGGATGAGATCCACGCCCCGGTCGCTGGCCGAGCGGGCAAACCCCCAGGCCACCGCGTCGTGCCGCGCGGTGCCGCCGCGCGCATGGTAGAGCCCGCCGTGGACCGGGAACCGCGCATTGTCGAAATCGAGGAACGGCACCAGCTTGCGCACACCCTCGCGGTCGAGCAGTTCGGCATCGTCGCCCTGGTTGCGCATGGCGTTGCCGCGCCGCGCGAAGGCGTCGCGCTGGCCGTCGGAATGGCACAGGTTGATCACCCCGCGCTGGCTCATCATCACGTTGTAGTTGAGGTCCTGTTCCAGCCCCTCCCACAGCTTCAGCGAATGGCTGTAGAATTCCGAGTTGCCCGGCAGCCCGTAATTGGCGCGCACGATCGTGGTGTTGCGCCCGATATTGCCACCGCCCAGGTATCCCCTCTCCAACACCGCCACATTGGTGACCCCGTGCCGCTTCGCCAGGTAATGCGCGGTGGCCAGCCCGTGACCGCCGCCGCCGATGATGATCACGTCATAGGCCGGTTTCGGCTCGGCGTCGCGCCAGTGGGCCTGCCAGCCCTTGTTGCCGGTGAGCCCCTCTTTCAGAATCCGCAGCGCCGAAAATCGCATGTCGCCCCTCTGATGGCCGGTCCGCCCGGCCCGATAGCCAAGAGCTAGCAGCGCGGACGCCCGCGGACCACCCCGCTTCGCGCCATTTTCTGTCCAATGCGCGACGCGTGGCCCTAAAGCCCCATCGCCCGATAGCTCTCGGCCACCCGCGCGATCGCCACCAGATAGGCGGCGGTGCGCAGGTCGGTCACGTCCTCGCGGCCCCGCCAGACCTCGCGCATCGCCTGATAGGCCGAGCGCATGGTATCGTCGAGCCCCGAGCGCACCAGCTCCAGCTCGCCCGCGCCGCGCAGGTATTTCTGCTTGAAATCGGGCGACATTTCCCAGACGTCGCCGATCCCGCGGTTGAGCCGTTCCAGCTCCCTGACGATCAGATCGTGGCGCGCCTCCTCCTGCCGCCGCCCGATCCGGCCAAAGCGGATATGGCTGAGGTTCTTGACCCATTCGAAATAGGACACGGTCACACCCCCGGCGTTGGCATACATGTCGGGGATGATCACCGTGCCCTTGTGGCGCAGGATGTCGTCGGCCCCCGCTGTCACCGGGCCGTTGGCCGCCTCGATGATCAGCGGCGCCTTGATCCGTTCGGCGTTCTCGAGGTTGATCACCCCTTCGAGGGCCGCCGGGATCAGGATATCGCAGTCATGCTCGAGATATTTCGTCCCGTCGCGCACATAGCGGCCCTGCGGGTACCCGTCGACGCCGCCGTGCCTGGCGATCCAGTTGCGCACCTCTTCCACGTCCAGGCCGTCTTCGTCCAGCAGCCCGCCGTCGCGCTCGATGATCGCGACCACCTTGCAGCCATCCTCCTCGCTGAGGAACTTGGCCGCGTGATAGCCCACGTTGCCAAGGCCCTGCACCACCACGCGCTTGCCATCGAGGGTGCCCGACAGCCCCGCCTCGGCAACGTCCTCGGGATGGCGGAAGAACTCGCGCAGCGCGTATTGCACGCCGCGCCCCGTCGCCTCGGTGCGGCCCTGGATGCCGCCGCCATTGACCGGCTTGCCGGTCACGCAGGCGCGGTAGTTGATGTCGGTGGTGGCCATGCGCTTGTACTGGTCGGCGATCCACGCCATCTCGCGCTCGCCGGTGCCCATGTCGGGGGCGGGCACGTTCTGCGCCGGGTGAATGAGGTCCCGCTTGATCAGCTCATAGGCAAAGCGGCGGGTGATCATCTCCAGCTCATGCTCCTCCCACTCGCGCGGGTCGATGCGCAGCCCCCCCTTGGAGCCGCCGAACGGCACCTCGGCCAGCGCGCATTTATAGGTCATCAGCGCGGCGAGCGCCTCGACCTCGTCCTGGTTGACCCCCATGGCGTAGCGGATGCCGCCCTTGACCGGCTCCATATGCTCGGAATGCACGCTGCGATAGCCGGTGAAGGTGTGGATCTGCCCGCGCAGCCGCACCCCGAAGCGCACCGTGTAGGTGGCGTTGCAGACCCGGACCTTCTCCTCCAGCCCGGGCGCGAGATCGGTCAGCGCCACCGCCCGGTTGAACATCAGGTCGACGCTTTCGCGGAATGTCGGCTCCCTTTTGGCTGCCATCGTTACACCCTCCCTTTTTATCCTGCGGCCAGCCGCCGCATGTTGCGCGATGGTTACGGCATGAAACCGCGATGTCCAGCGCGAATCAAGGGTTTGCGCGCGCGGCCGGGGCATGACATGCCGGGTGGCCAGGGTACTTTTTGTCACCGGATCGGAGACAATCGGAACCATTCTTTTCCATTGTCTTTCCATTAAGTTAGCGCCTCTCCGGTGCCTCCGCCGCGCCATAATTCAACCATAATCCGGCGGGATATTCCGGCGTTGATGCTCGACCGGTCCGTTCAGGGATCGGAGCAGGGTACCGAAAGGCAAACGACATGGGTGACTGCATCGCACGAACGCAACGGACGGGCGCGACAGGCCGTTTCCTCCGCGACGAGGGCGGCGTGGTGACGGTGTTCTCCCTCTTCATCCTGATGATGATGCTCATCGTGGGCGGCCTCGCCCTCGACTCGATGCGCCACGAAATGACACGCGCCCAGTTGCAGACCACGCTCGACCGCGCGGTGCTCGCCGGCGCGAAATCCGCCACGCCCGAAGAGGCCCGCGCCACCGTCGAGGATTACTTCGCCAAGGCCGACCTGTCCTCCTATCTCGCCGGCGAGCAGGAGGGCGATATCGAGATCTACCTCAACTCCGCCAGCGTCACGGCGCGCGCCTCGCGCACGATCGACACCCACCTGATGAGGCTCGCGGGGGTGGAGACGCTCACCGCGGGCGGCATCTCGACCGCGGAGGTGCGCGTCCCCAAACTCGAAATCTCGCTCGTGCTCGACGTCTCCGGCTCGATGGGCGGCACCAAGATCTCGCGCCTGCGGGGGGCGGCCAAGCAATTCGTCTCGACCATCCTCGACACCTCCGAGCCAGGCAACGCGGTGATCTCGGTCATCCCGTTCAGTTGGTCGGTGACACCGCCGAAATCGGTGTTCGACGCGCTGGCCGTGGATGTCAGGCACGACAACTCCACCTGCCTGCGCTTCAACGCGAACGATTTCCACCACGCAACGCTGACCTCGGGCAAATCGGCCTTCAGCAGCGGCAAGCCGGTGGACCAGATGATCTATACCTCGCTCTACGGCGATTTCGACAATCTTCAGAGCACCTCGCGGTCCTGCTTCACCGACGACTACATGAAGTTCCTGCCCTACTCGATGAACGAGGGCACGCTGCACGCCAAGATCGACTCGCTCCAGGCCAGCGGCAACACCAGCGGCCACGAGGGCATGAACTGGGGCGCGGCGCTGCTCGATCCCAGCTTCCGGCAGGTTTCGGTGCAACTGATCGCCAAGGGCGAGATGGACGCGGCGCTGGCGCATGTCCCCGCCGACTACACCGAGCCGGAAACGCTCAAGGTCGTGGTGATGATGGGCGACGGCGCCAACACCACCTCCTATTTCTTCGACCGGAGCCCGCCGAAATACCGCGGCAAGCATTCCAACCTCTACCGTGTCACTCAACAGGGGCAGAGATTCGACCACGCCTTCGACCGCACCAACCCGTCGCGCCAGTGGCACGAGCAATGGGTCGAGCAATACTGTTATCTCGATTGGCTCGAATGCGTCTACGAGGACGACGGGCCGGTCACATCGTCCTACTACCTGCGCGATCCCAGCCCCCACCGGTATTACGATATCGACCGTGACGACTGGCTGTCGCGCAATGAATTCGAGGATCTGGAGAACCGCGACGGCTTTGTCTCCAAGGAGCGGCTCGACTGGGAAGAGGCGTGGGGCCACATGTCGCCGCGCTACTATTCCGAGATCACCGGCGACTGGAGCGCGTGGAACGACTATGTCGGCTCCGAGAGACTCGACGGCAATGACAAGGACGCGCGCATGCGCGATGTCTGCGGGGCAACCAAGACCCACGGGGTGGTGGTTTACTCCATCGGCTTCGAGGTGTCCAAGGGCGGGCGCGCCGAGCGGGTCCTGTCCGATTGCGCCTCCTCCACCAGCCATTACTACCGCGCCAACACCACCGATATCAGCGCGGTGTTCAACTCCATCGCCGCCAATGTCCAGAACCTGAGGCTGACCCAATGACGGCACGCCTCTCCAGGTGCATGCGCCGTTTCGCCCGCGACCCGCACGGCTCGGTCACGGTGGAATTCACGATCGTCGCGCCGCTGCTCATCGGCTTCATCGTCTTCGCGGTCGAACTGGGGATGCTGGCGATGCACGCGGCGATGCTCGAACGCGGGCTCGACATCGCGGTGCGCGAGGTGCGCCTCGGGACCGGCACCGCGCCCGGGCATGACGATATCAAGCGCATCGTCTGCGACAACGCCCCGGTGATCGCCGATTGCGGGACCAGGCTGCGGCTGGAGATGATCCCGACCGACCTGCGCAGCTTCGCCACGCTCGACACCACGCCCGACTGCACCGACACGTCCGAGCCGTCGAGGCCGGTGCGCACCTTCATCCCCGGCGGGCAGAACCAGCTCATGCTGCTGCGCGCCTGCCTGAAATACAAGCCGCTCTTTCCCGAAGCGATACTGGGCGACACGCTGACCAAGGATTCCGCCGGCGATGTGGCGCTCACCACCGTCTCCGCCTTCGTGCAGGAGCCGATCTGATGCGCCGGCTCGCGTCCAGCCTTGCACGGCACCTGCGCCGCATCCGCGGCGACGAGCGCGGCGTCGTCGCCGTCGAGACGCTGATCATCGCGCCGCTGCTGATGCTCGGGCTGCTGTTCTCCTACGAGGCTTACAGCATGTTCCGCCAGCAGAGCCTGCGCGAGAAGGCGACCTATACCGTCGCCGACATCCTGTCGCGCGAGACCGCGGTGGTCACCGACCTCTATCTCGACAACATCAAGCGCGTCTTCGACCTGATGAGCGGCACCGACGACGCGCAATTGCGCATCTCGGCGGTGCGCTACCGCAAGGACAGCCACGATGACATCGACGAGTTCGACCTGCGCTGGTCGAAGGTGCGCGGCGAGGGCGCGATGACCGCCCTCACCGACGGCGAGGTGCGCAAGGCCCATGGCGTCTTCCCGGTCATGGATGACGGCGAGGAGATCATCCTTGTCGAGAGCAGCGGCCGCTTCACGCCGCCGGTGAGCACCGGCTACTTCACCGGCCACCCGCTCGAGACGCAGATGTTCGTGATCCCGCGCTTCGCGCCGCAGCTCTGCTTTACCGACACCTGCGTGCCCGGCACCGGCTGACGCCCGGCCGCCGCCGCTCAACCACCGCCGCTCAGCCCTCGTCGCGCCGCGCGATCCGCTCCTGCATCAGCTCCGCCATCAGCCGCGCCGGCGAGCCGGGGGTGACGCCGCCCACGCCCACGCGCCGCCCGATGCGCCACCACAGCCCCGGCTCCCACGCGACCGGCCCGCCGTCACGCAGCGTCACGGTAAACCCGTTGGAGGGCTTGAAGGCGAACGCGCCGCGCGCCACCGACACCACGTCCTCCATCCGCGCCAGCACCCGTCCGTCGCTGCTCATCAGCGCGTCGCGCTCCAGCACCAGCCAGGCGGAGGTGGCGCGCCACATCCGCCACGCCAGCCACAGCGCGCCCGCGCCCATCGCCACCATGGCCACCTGCCATTGCGGCGCGAGCGGCTGGCTCAGCGTCACCCACAGCATCAGCCCTCCCAGCACCGTCACCGAGCCGACGCCGATCAACCGCCGCCCCGGCGAAGCCGCCAGCACCAGCCGCGGCCCTGTGTCGGGCGGTTCGGTGTCGTCATGATCGCGCATCGCTTCCCCCTGCCCTGTCCGTCCTGCGCCCCCTTAGCGCATGCCGCGCCAAAGCACACCCGCTTTCGCAGCCCAAGGGCGCGCGCGGCCCGGCACCGGCGTCACAGGTCGAGCGAGCCCTGCGCGCGCGCGTCCTCCTCGCGCGCGGCTTTCTTGTAGGGGCTGCCGTGGCGCAGGGGCGTGTTGACGGCGCGGGGGCCGTTTTGCATTGCCTCCTCGACGGTGATGATTTGCAGCCGCGGTACCGGGTCGAACCCGTCCACCTGAAAGGTGCCCGCACCGCGCGCCCAATCGAGCATGGGTTTGGTCGGCGGGGTGAGGGTGAGGAAAACGCCGATCTGCGCGTTTTGTTCGGTCACGGTGGCGTCGAGGTCCTTGACCATCGCCACACCCACGTTCTTGCCGCCCTTGACGCTGACAATGGCGGTGTGTTCCCTGGCGGGGCCAAAGCGGAACAGGCCGTCAATGCCGCCATCCGCGCCCTTTTTGCCGCCGCCCTGCGGATAGGCCTTGATCAGGCCGCAGGCCCATTTCTCGAATTCCTTCTTGGTCTTGTCGTCGCGGTCAAAGAAATCGCGCGCCCCGCCGATATCCTGCGGCACGCCGTGGACGGTGAACGCCGCCTGCCCCTCGAAGGCGTCGTAAAGCCGCGTCTCGATCAGGTTGATCGCCAGATGGGTGATGTCGATGCCGATCCATTGCCGGCCCAGCTTTTGCGCCGCGTGGACGGTGGTGCCGCAGCCGCAGAACGGATCGAGCACCACGTCGCCCGGGTTGGACGAGGCGGCGAGGATGCGTTCCAGCAGGGCCACGGGTTTCTGGGTCGGGTAGCCGAGGCGTTCCGCTGCCGATGCATGTATGGGGCGCGGCTCATCCCAAACGTCAGTTAACGGAACCCCCGGACTTTCATCGAGATAGATTTTCTTTCTAAGACGGGCGTTCTCCTTTTTTGGGAAGAAGAGACGACCCTCTCGGTCAAGTTGTTCCATCACCTCTTTGGACACCTTCCACCCATTCTGGTGCGGCTGGTATGTTATGCCGTTGCTCGCGGTAAATTCATATCTGAGGTTTGGGCGAACCGCCGGGTTCACCAAGTCACTTCTACGAAAACGTCTGCCATCGGGATCGAGGTGGACAAAATGTTCGTCGATGTATTCTTGGGAGTAAGGCCCGTAGCTTTCGTTATGTAGAAAACCTTTCGTTTTCGAAAAAAGAAGGAGAACGTCATGAACGGCGGCGAAGTTCCTCTTCGCGTTTGCGTGAGCGGACGTGCGCTTCCAAATAATCTCACTTCTGAAGTTAGACGCCCCAAACACCGCATCCAGCAGGATCTTCAGGTAATGGCTCGCCGTCGGGTCGCAGTGCAGATAAAGGCTGCCCGTGGGCTTCAGCACCCGGTGCAACTCGACCAGCCGCACCGCCATCATCGCCAGATACGCCGTCATCGGGTTCTTGCCCAGAAACCCCACCATGGCGTCGAGCATCTTCGCCGCCTCCTGATGGGGGCTGTCGCGCAACTCGATCAGCGCCTGCCCCGACACCATGTCATCCCAATGCCAGGTGTCGTCGAATGCCGCGATCTGCGCGCCCGAGACCTGCCCGCTCTCATCCTTGAAGAGGTGGCTGTAGGTGGCATTGGAGTTGAACGGCGGGTCGAGATAGACGAGGTCCACCGATGCGTCCCCGATGCCCTCGCGCAGCACGCTCAGGTTGTCGCCGTAATAGAGGTGGTTGCCGCCGCTGCCGCTCATGCCGCCCGTCCCTGCTGTCCGGCCATTGAAGCCGGTTTTCGTTAACATCGAGTGTAGGCGCGCCGGGGGGCGGCTGTCCATGACCGCCGGGGGCGGAGGTCCACGGGTCCGGCCGGAGGATGACCCCCGCGCCCGCCCGGACGACCGCCCGCCGCATTAACCACCCCCTCGCCGCCCCCCGGCACCGTCGCGATACCGCCGGAATACCGACGCGATACCGACGCGCCAAATCCCCCCATCCCCCTTGTTAACCTGCCGATTCGCCCCGCCCCGCCGATCCCCCCGCACGCCCCGCGCAACCTCTCGTTAACCCGCTTGCGCGCGCCGCCCCGCCGGGGCACTCTGCCCGGCGCTGACAACCATGAGGGGGCAAGGCCGCGATGATCGAGGTTCAGGGCGTATCCGGGCGGCGCGTGGCGGTGCTGGGGCTGGGCCGCTCCGGCCTCTCGGCGGCGCGCGCCCTGATGGCCGGCGGCGCCGAGGTGGTGGCCTGGGACGACACCCGGGCCCCGCGCGAGGACGCCGCTTCGGAAGGGTTTGAAATCAAGGACTTGTCCCGCGACGAGGCCCTCGACGGTGTGGACCGGCTGATCGTCTCGCCCGGCATCCCGCATCTCTACCCCGCGCCCAACCGGGTGGTCGCCGCCGCCCTTGGCCTTGGTATCCCGGTGGACAACGATATCGGCCTGTTCTTCCGCTCGCTCGCCACCGAGGCGTGGCACCGGTTCGACACCGCGCCCAGGGTGATCGCGGTGACGGGAAGCAACGGGAAATCAACCACGTCCGCCCTCATCCACCATGTCCTGGCGGAGGCGGGGCGCGACGTGCAGCTTGCCGGCAATATCGGCCGCGGCGTGCTCGATCTCGACCCGCCGGGCGATGGCGGGGTGGTGGTGCTCGAGCTCTCCAGCTACCAGACCGAGCTTGCCCGCGCGCTGACCCCCGATGTTGCTGTTTTCACAAACCTTTCTGCCGATCATCTCGACCGCCACGGCGGCTTGGGGGGCTATTTCGCGGCCAAGCGGCGGCTGTTCTCGGAGGGCGGGCCGGACCGCGCGGTGATCGGCGTGGACGAGGCCGAGGGCCGCTTTCTCGCCGGACAACTGAGCGAAGGCCCCACCGACGACCGGGTGATCCGCACCTCCTCGGGGCAGAAGCTCGGCGGGCCGGGATGGGCCGTGGTCGCGCGCAAGGGCTTTCTCGCCGAGACCCGCAAGGGCAAGCAGGTGGGCGCGATCGACCTGCGCGAAATCAAGGGGTTACCCGGCGCGCACAACCACCAGAACGCCTGCGCCGCCTACGCCGCCTGCCGCGCCACGGGGCTCGCCCCCCGGGTGATCGAGCGCGGCTTTCACAGCTTCGAGGGCCTGCCCCACCGCAGTCAGATCGTGGCCGAGACGGGCGGTGTGCGCATCGTCAACGACAGCAAGGCCACCAATGTCGACGCAGCACTCAAGGCGCTGATGGCGTTCCCCCGCATCCGCTGGATCTGCGGCGGGCTGGAAAAGGAGGGCGGCCTCGCCAATCTCGCCCCCGGCCTGCCCCACGTGGTCAAGGCCTATGTCATCGGGCGCGAGGCGGCGCGGTTCGCGCTCGGGCTCAACGGGGTGGAGGCGGCGATCTGCACCACCATGTCCGCCGCCGTGGAGGCCGC
This sequence comes from Roseovarius ramblicola, assembly GCF_042430665.1. NCBI lineage: Bacteria > Pseudomonadati > Pseudomonadota > Alphaproteobacteria > Rhodobacterales > Roseobacteraceae > Roseovarius > Roseovarius ramblicola. The sequence goes on from NZ_JBHMEC010000011.1 coordinate 126,173, forward strand.
GATGGCCGAGGCGCAGCCCGGCGAGGTGGTGCTGCTCGCGCCCGCGGCGGCGAGCTTCGACCAGTACGACAATTTCGAGCGGCGTGGTGACGATTTCATTACCGAGGTGCGCGCGCGGATCGGGGCGGATGGCGGCACGGCAGCAGACGCGTGACGCGGGATCGGGCGCTTCCCGGCAACGCGCCATAACAATCTGGAAAACAATAAACTTTTATGTGCGCGCCATCACCCGCCCCCAAAGTCCGGCACGCGCCCGGCCATGTTGGCGGCGATCTGTTCCATCTGCTCGGGCCCGCCGATGAGCGCCGCCTGTTCGCGGCTCTCCGCCATCAGCACATCGGCCACCGGAGCGCCGCTCTCGGCCACGCCGATCAGCCGCTTGGCGGCGCGGATCGCCGCCGGGCTGCGGCCGGCGATGTCGCGGGCGAGGTCGTGCGCCGCGGCCCACGGGTCATCGGCCAGCTCGGTCACGAGGCCCCACGCCGCCGCCTGCGCCGCGTCCACCGGCGCGGCGCTATAGGTCATCCGCCGGATCACGTCCGACCGGGTCAGCCGCGGCAAGAGCGCCATGCCGCCCATGTCGGGGATGAGGCCCCATTTCATCTCCATTACGGCGAGCCGCGCGTCGGGCGACGCGATGCGGATATCGGCGCCGAGCGCGAGCTGGAACCCGGCGCCATAGACCGCCCCGTGCAGCGCCGCGATCACCGGCACCTGCAGCCGGTGCCAGACCATTGCGACCTCCTGAAACAGGTTGGCGTCGCCATGCGTGCGCGTCAACACGAGCGCCTCGGGGTCGCCCTTTGCCAGCGCGGCAAAGCTCATCACGTCAAGCCCGGCGCAGAACGCGCGCCCCGCGCCCGACAGCACCACGGCGCGGATATCCGCATCGTGCAGGGCGTGGCCCGCGGCGACGATGGCCTCGGCCATCTCGGGATCGACGGCGTTCCGCTTCTCGGGGCGGGTCAGGGTGACATGGGCGATGTGATCCGTGATCTCGGTGGTGACGCGGGGCATGAGCGGTCCTCCTTTGGCGGGCAGTGAACCACGCCCGCCACACACCGCGCCAGCGGAACGTGGCGGCATCGGGGTCTTGCAGCCCGCGCCGTCCTCCCGTTAACTGACCGCCATGACCGGACCCCGCCTGACCCCGCTCGCCGCCTCCCTGCCCGCCACCGTGCCCTTCGTCGGCCCCGAGGAGCAGGAGCGCGCGCGCGGCGCGCCCTTCGCCGCGCGCCTGGGCGCCAACGAGAACCTTTTCGGCCCCTCTCCCGCCGCGCTGGATGCCATGCGCGCCGAGGCGGCGGAGGTGTGGAAATACGGCGATCCCAAAAGCCATCATCTGCGCGAGGCGCTGGCCGGGCACATGGGCGTGGCGCCGCAAAACGTGCTGGTGGGCGAGGGGATCGACGGGCTGCTCGGCAATCTGGTGCGGTTGCTGGTGGCACCGGGGGATGCGGTGGTGACGTCCCAAGGGGCCTATCCGACGTTCAATTACCATGTCACCGGCTTTGGCGGGGTGCTGCACAAGGTGCCCTACCGGGATGATGCCGAGGACTTGCCCGCGCTGATCGACCGCGCGCGCGAGGTCGGGGCAAAGCTGGTCTATTTCGCCAATCCCGACAACCCGATGGGCACTTGGGCGCGCGGCGTCGATGTGACGGCGGCGCTCGACACGCTGCCCGATGGCTGCGTCTTGTGCCTCGACGAGGCGTATACCGAGTTCGCCCCCGAAGGCACCGCCCCGAAGATCGCCGCCGACGATACGCGCGTGATCCGGATGCGCACCTTTTCCAAGGCTTACGGCATGGCCGGTGCGCGCATCGGCTACGCGGTGGCGGATACGGGGCTGATCGCCGCCTTCGATCGGGTGCGCAACCATTTCGGCATGACGCGGATGGCGCAGGCGGGGGCGCTGGCCGCCTTGCACGATGGCGCGTGGCTGGCTCATGTGCAGGCAGAGGTGGCCCGCTCGCGCGACGTGATCGCGGGGGTCGCGGCGGAGAACGGGCTGCGCGCCTTGCCCTCTGCCGCCAATTTCGTGGCCGTGGATTGCGGGAAGGACGGCGCGTTCGCCCGCGCGGTTCTGGCGGCGCTGGTGGAGCGGGGCGTGTTCGTGCGGATGCCCTTCGTGGCACCGCAGGACCGCTGCATCCGCATCAGTTGCGGCCCCGCGCCCGAGATGGCGGTGCTGGGCGAGATGCTGCCGCAGGCGCTGGCGGAGGCGCGAGAAAACACCTGACAGACGCCCGATTCGCGGTAAACTGCGCCCATGCGCAGAGGCCAGATGGACGCCGCACCAAACTATACCACCGCCGCGCTGGTGATGGGCGCGGTCAACCTGCTTTGGATTTTGATGGTGATCCGGGCGGTGTTCGGCTTTGGTGCGGTGGTTGCGGTAGGCTACGGGATCGACCGCCTGATCGTTTGGCGCGCGCGGCGGCGGCGGGTCGGCTGAGAGACCGGAAACCGGTCAGACCGGCACGGCGCGCACCGACCAGCCCCAGAAACGCCAGAGCATGAACACCCCCGCGAGCGCCAGCCCCAGCGCCAGCCCCAGCCAGATGCCCGCCCCCCCGAACCCGAGGGGGAAGCCCAGGACATAGCTGGCCGGGACGCCCACGGCCCAGTAGCTCAGCGCCGCGATCACCATCGGCACGCGGGTGTCCTGCACCCCGCGCAACAGCCCGAGCGCCATGACCTGCGCCGCGTCCACCACCTGGAAAAGCGCCGCCGCCGCGAGCAGCATCACCCCGATCGCGACGACCGCCGGACGGTCCGGGTCGTCGGGGCTGAGAAACAGCCCGATCAGGGTTTCCGGCACGCTGAGGAACACGACAACCGTGCCGAGCGCCACAAGCCCCGACACCGCCAGCACCACCCGCGCGCCCGCGCGCAGCCCCGGCCCGTCGCCGCGCCCCTGCGCCTGCCCCGCGCGCACCGTGGCCGCGTTCGACAGGCCGACATGCACCATGAAGATCACCGAGGTGACCTGCAGCGCGATGCCATGTGCCGCCAGTGGCAAGGTGCCCAGCCAGCCCATCATCACCGACGAGGCGGCGAAGAGACCGACCTCGGCGAGGTTGGTTATGCCGATGGGCCAGCCGAGGCGGAACACCTGCGCCAGCGCCTCCCAGTCGGGCCGCCAGAGCCGGGCGAACATGGTGTGCTCGGGCATGCTGTGCTGCACGTAGACGGCCAGAACCAGAATCGAGGCAACGTTGACCGAGACCGAGGCGATGGCCGCGCCGCGCACACCCAGCTCGGGCATCCCCAGATTGCCGAAGATGAGCGCATAGTTGACCAGAATGTTGAGCGCGACCGCCGCCAGCGTCACCCACAGCACAACGCCGGTCCGCTCCAGCGCGGCGAGCGCGGACTTGAGCACCATCACCATCAGCCCGGGCAGGATGCCCCAGCCCGCGATGACAAGGTAGTCGCCAGCCAACGCCGAGGTGCCCGGGTCCTGCCCCAGCGCAAGGAACAGCGTGGCAGAGCCCAGCGTCACCGGCAGGCAGGCGAGCCCGAATATCGCCGACGCCCAGAGTCCCATGCGCGTGACGCGCCGCACCTGCGCCTCCTCGCCCGAGGAGGCGGCGCGCGCCACCATCGGCATCACCGCCCAGGCAAAGCCCGAGCCCATGATGAACAGCACGAAAAAGAGCGTGCCGCCCAGCACCTCGGCGGCCAGCGCCTCGACCGAGTACCAGCCAAGCATCACCGCATCGGTGAGCGTGATCGCGAACTGCGCAAGATGACTGCCGGCAAGCGGCAGGCCAAGGCCGAGCACGGCGCGCAGGTGCTGGCGATATGAGAGGGGCTGCGGCATGGCGTTGCCTTATGCCGGTGGTCATGCGGGCGCAAGAGGGGCCCGGCTATCGGCCTGGCGCGAACCCCAAAGCATATTGCTCAAAGGCGGGACCCGGTCTTGAGCGCCGCGACCATACGAAATCAAGCAGTCGGAGCGGGGCGCGGGACTGCGAAGGAACGCGAATGAACGCGGGCACGTTCCAGCCCCCCACCCCGCGCGGGACAAGGTGTGCTTGCCCGCCACCGCGCGAGCGCCCGCCCGCCCCGTCTGTTCGAATCGTGGCATGATGGCTCCGACGGCGATCCCGTGGGCCGCCCTGGGCCGTCGGGCCCGGTCCGGGTGATCGGGACGCCGTCGGTCGGTCTTACCTGGAGCTATTCCCGGCAACCCGGAGGTGGCGGGGTTCGCCGAGCGGCTCCGCAACCGGTGACAGACGTCAAGAGCCATCATCACGACCGCCATCGAAAGGCTCTTCATCACCGCGAGGACCGGGCCTCGACCCTGACATCCGCTCGGCCAGACAAGGATACTTTCAGAATCGCGCGTATCAGGTTACGGAGCGGAACTCGCATCCGCGCGCGGTTCCGGAAGGGTGGCAGAGTGGTCGATTGCACCGGTCTTGAAAACCGGCGATGTGCAAGCATCCGTGGGTTCGAATCCCACCCCTTCCGCCACGTTTTTCCGCTATACTACTGCCCTTAAACGATAAAATTTTTACTCGCTTGGGCTGTTCCCACGCTTGTTCCCACGGCTCCGGCTTGGTGAAGCCCCGGCTACTTTTCATTCGATCACGTCGTCGTCGGTCAGGCCGGTGATGAGGGCGCGCTGGCGGTCGCGGTCGATCTGGCCGTAGCTGCGCAGGGTGGTCAGCACGTCGGTGTGGCCGAGGTTCTGTGACGTGGCGACCAGTTCGGCGACCGATCCTGCGGTTTTCGCGGCGTGGCGCGCCAGCATGTGACGGAAGGAATGCGGGCCATAGTTCGGCAGGCCCGCCGCTTCGAACGCCTCGCGCACGATCTTGCGGACGGGTTCGGTGCTACGCCAGGGGCGACGGGCAAACCCGCTCGCCTTGAACCCGGCATTGGCGCGCGGGGCGATGGCGGTGGCAGGGAACAGCGGGTCATCAGGCCCGTAGAGTTCGACCTCGTCAAGATGTGCCAGCCACGCTGCCAGCGCGGTCTCGGCGTCGTCGAAGCCCCTGGCAAAGAAGGTTTCCATCCGCTTGCCGAACTTGGTCGCGACCTCGCGCGGGTTCTGCGTCACGGATTTCTCGGAAAGATCGACATGCTTGATGCGCAGCGACACCAGCGCCGACACGCGGATGCCGGTCAGGCACAGCAAGGCGACGACAGCCCGGTCGCGCAGGTCGCGCGGCGTCGTGGCAGGCATCATCGCCAGCGCGCGCCTGGCCTGCCGCACGCTCGGGGCCGGCCGCCCAGGGGCCGCACGGGCCTCGGCCTCGTCGCGGCGGGAGAGGCGGAAATAATCGGCGTCGCCCGGCTTGATCCGGCTGCGATAGCCGTCCTGCTGCGATAGCCAGAGCGTGAACTCGCGCAGCGTGGCCATGATCGTGCGGGCGGTAGATTTGCCGAGCGGCTTGCTGTTCGCGCCCCTGGCCTGTTCCAGATGCGCACGGAACCCCATCGGCCATTCGATATGGAACCGTGCGAAATCCTTGCGTCCGTTCCAGACATCGAACCGTTCCAGCGCCGCCAGCTCCTTGTCCAGAGACTTCTCCGACAACTGCCGCGCGTGTTTGCGATACTCCATGAACCGGCGTTTGATCCGTTCGTTCTGCTCATTGGGGCGCTTGCGCATCCTGACCTCCGATAAGGCTTGATTTTGGGTGCCCGAAATCGTGCCGGGCGGTGGTGGCCTGAAGTGGAAAAACACGGGGGCGCCTCTCCGCCTCCTTAATGTGCTTTCACGCTTCCTTTCCCATTGGGCCTTTCGAGGGCGGATGCCGCGTGATTGTGAGGTCCAGCAGGCGTTCGAGATCGGGGATGCGGGCCACGGACACGGGCTTGTGGACCACATTTTCGCAGACGGCGCACATGGCAATCAGCATCGCGCGCCCATCCTTGACGGTGCAGTCGGCAAAGCCCCCGGCGGCCTTGCGTGCTTTCTGGCAGGCGAGGCAATAGAACTCTGAGCTACTCCCCGTCTCTTGGACAGGATCTGGCGTAAATCAAGCTACTCTTTGCACCTGCTGATCG